>NZ_LZHI01000034.1:0-3176 GCF_001690385.1 Gilliamella sp. Choc6-1 | reverse complement strand
GGTTTCTTTGGCTTTATCTTCGTTTAGGTGGATTGGGGAGTGCGCCACTACTGAGTGGTTATTTACCCCTGTTGAACTGATATTAAAGCGAGATTCAATCATATCCTCATCACGTTGCCCATTCTTACCAAATAATGTGACCGTGGCCTGCAACGGCAGGTGGGCGATGGTTGCATTATTCGGGTATGTTAAATAAAAATAGAGGTGGCGGTGATGTAGCTTCATCCCACTAAATGAACTTGGTTTTTTAAAGATCATAAAGGTGTCAATGCCCGACACCGCAACCAAATAGTCATTTACCGACTGCCCAAAACCCACAAATGCCTCTTGCTCTTCGTAATAAGCGCCATACCCTAAATAGGCAAACTCTTCTTGCACCCCAAAATAACAGCGGTTTAACCAGTGATCGATAGGGGTAAAATTATCGTATTTTTTGCTGCTTGCAATTAAGTATAAACTTGAAACTAATAAAAGGGCACCAATCCCTATAGCTAATCCACCTTCAAGTAATAATAAGACAGCACCAAACCCTAAAAATAGAGAACCAAACAATCTAGCTCTAAAATAATCTTTATCCTCCATATTCCACATCCCCAAGGCACTTTTTAACTCGCCTAAGGCTTCAAAAATAGTTATAGCCGCAAAAGCTTTGGCTACGGTTTTAGAAATCAAGGTATTTAACATCTGTTTAGCTTTAATTTCAGGTACTAATGTGCCCGAAACTGTTGAACGCATCGCTTTAACTAGCTGCATTTTTAATTTGATGTCACGGTATAAAGCCACGCTATCAACACTTAATAATGCTAACGAGCCTAAGTCAATCGCCAGTTGGTGCATTTTTTTATCTTGGCTTTCACCTTCTTTAACGGTGTCCCACGCTTTTAGGTTATCGTGAATATTTAACATGCTGATAACGCCCATTATTGCATTGACACCATAGCTAAGTTTAACTGCTTTAGCACTTTGGCGGGTATCTTTTATTTGTTCTTGTATTTTAATTTTTTTCTCAATTTTCGCTTTTTCCATTTCGCTTTGATTCATCGCTTCGATTTCGCGATTTATCTCACGCTGTTTGATTTTGTCTTCTCGTTTATTCTCATTCGACTGGTGAATCGCTTCGTCGTTGCGGGATTTTTGTTGATTGACCATGTCAATTTTGCGTTGTAATACGGTTGTACGATTGACCAAGGTGACATACCCCGCCATTTTGCTAGTTAAAAAGTTTTTAAAATCATAAGGGTTAAGTATCTCTTTATTTTTTAGATAGCTAACCACTATCCCTTTACTAAACTCATCTGGAAAACAGAGCGTAAAGGTAAACTTTTGAGTTGTTGGTTTTTTTGACCCGACGTCATATTTTGGGTCGGTGACATCAAATTTTTCTAAAAAGGCAATTTCAGGTCCCGTTAAGCTGTTTTCACGGAAAAAACTCCCTTGTAGTTGGGTTAATAGAGCGTACACTTGTCGAATCTTATCTTGTCTCACTTGCATAGTAAACTCAACAGGGTGCCCCCCCAAATCGCTTAAATAAGAGAACGTATCAAGCAGTTTTAAGCGTGGCTCAATAGGCTGGTGTTGCTTATTGGTTTTTAAAAGCGTGTATTTTTTAAGCCCTAACTCATGCAGATATCGATTTTTACCCGCATCCATTATGACAATGGGGGCGCTTGCCATTTCGGCTAGTTTGTCATTAATCGAATTTAAACATTTTTTTAGGCGGTTAAGCTCGCTAATTTTTTGGTTTCTTATTTTTTGTAGCTTGTAATGCGCTTGTGGGTCATAGTTTTGATGTTGGTTTAACGCTTCTTGTTTGGCGTTAATTTCTTGTTGTTTTTTTTCAATCTCTAGCTCTAAGCTCTCTTTGGTTTTTAGAAGGGCTTGCTCTTTATTGCTTTTAGTGGTTTGTGTCTTTTGTTCTTGATTCGCATTATAAGCAGAAGCAAAACCAGTTGATTGGCTGATAACATCACGCCATTTTACCGGTGTATCGGTGTCTAAATCGAGAAATGCCATTGCTTCAAGGTCAATCCCTTGGTTATTTTTATGCTCTACTATATAAAAAATACTAGCTGGGTTGCTCAGTAGTTCATCCCATAGGGCATCGTCTTCTTCAAAACGCACTTCTGCATGGGTTGAATCAATCAAGATTTGGATAATTTCTTTTATATGAATAAGCGAGCTTGTATCGTTTGAAAAATCAAACTCTTTCTGCCAAAAATGATTTTGATTAAAAGACGTCGGTTTTATTTTGCTGTATGGCGAGATAAATTTTGCATCGCCAAATAACCAACGAACATAAGTAAAATAGTCTTGCGACCACTCTTTATAATAGTGAGTTATTTCTTTAAATTCGCTTTCTAATTCATCTTTAAATTTATTAACTTCACCATGATTAATCTGCTGGTTTATTTTTTCAATTTTTTTTGCCTTTTCTGATTCGGTGTCTTTAATTTCATATTCGACTTTTTGTAAAAATTCATTACCAGAGTCATAAGCGGCATCAATATTTTTTAGGTATTCATAGTGTTCTTGTAGCCGAGCGATTTCAGTGTCATAAGCATCTTCAATTGAAGTTCGATAATTCTCCATTAACTGTAAAATCGTGCGCTTTTTAAACATGTCAGCTTGATAATACTTAAACATGCGTTTTAACTTGGGGTTAACTTGGTTATACAGTGCTTCACCCCGCCGTTGGTATACTTCTGTTTCGTCACGGTCAAAAGGCATTAAGGATTTAGCTTTTGAGGGAGCGTGGCTATCTTCTTGGGGGGTAAATACATGCAGGTGCGATACCCGTTGCGAGTTGAGCTCTTCGGCGATGCCTAAAGTGTCTTCCAGCACGACGCCGCAGGATATCGGTTTATCCCCTTGGTATAATTGATTGGTATGTAGCACATATTTTAATTTTTGGTCTTTTAAACGGGTAAACCCATGTACCGATTCAAAATTATCAAGATGCTCATCAAAACGAAATTCCAGTACTTTGCTGTTTTCTGCTTGGTAAGTCTGATAACTACTACCAAAAATATCTTTAAACGGTACGGCTCGGTTGCCAGTTGCCTCAGACGGTGAGTCTTTGAGTTTTTGTATATCAATTTGGGTAAAACGGGATAGCGCTTGGCTATCTTGTTCTTGTAGGTAATCATCAATGGTTGTTTTCGACCAAGGTCGTGAAC
>NZ_LZHI01000033.1:0-854 GCF_001690385.1 Gilliamella sp. Choc6-1 | reverse complement strand
GTGTTCCCTGTATACACAGGGATAAACCGCGCTACAAATCAAGCCTGAACAGTTAGATTTTGTGTTCCCTGTATACACAGGGAACACCCCTTTATCTTAATGCTAAAACCCTAACCCCAGTTAATTGATAATATTTTAAGTGGGCTTAAAAGCAGCAACCTAAAAAAACATGGCTCACTAAGCTTATCTTAAATTTCAATAAATTAACTTCAGTTAAATATTGCAAATTGTGTAAAAATCGTGTAATTTTATGCCTGATTTTGGTTATCATTACTGATTATTAAAATTACCGATAAAAATAGATAAATATGACAAAACTAAATAAAAATAAGTAGCAAGGTAGTAAAGGAAAAAAAATGGTAAAACATTTAGATAAAATCGTCGAACAAGCAGGACAAGCAGGGAAAGACTTGCTTAGCCAATTAACCAATAAAGTTAACCATAACCGTTATACACTAACCATTGATGAACTCAGCGCTCCTATATCGGTGTTAAACGTCAAAGGCGAAGAGGCCTTAAACCAGCTGTGGCATTACACCATTACTTTTACCAGTGCCAATAAAACCCTATCTACCGATGCTTTTTTAAACCAACCGGCTACTTTCTCATTTAATTCTGTTGTAAGCGATGCGCTCAGTTCTGCAATCCGTGCCTTGGGTGATTTTACCAATGATAAAAGCACTCGCAAGATTTATGGCATTATCACCGAGTTTAGCCAATTATCGGTAAATAAAGAAGAAGCGCATTATCAAGTGGTCTTATCGCCACGACTGGCTAGACTAACGTTAAACCGCAACTGTGCCATATTCCAGAACCAAAGCGTAGTAAGCGTGGTTGAACAAATACTTAGAAGC
>NZ_LZHI01000032.1:0-1851 GCF_001690385.1 Gilliamella sp. Choc6-1 | reverse complement strand
CCCCGCCTGTATATATCGCCACACCGAATCAGGAGCGGCATCATCAACTGCTGTAAAACTTGTATTACTCGATTGCTCATTTAGTGAAACAGTACGCGGGTAATACACCGTGTTGTGCTCTGTCGCTGCCGGTAAATTGGTTAATGATAGTGGAAAGTGATTCCAATAATTTATCGAGCTATTTAGTTGCCCATTTTTTCCTTGTAGGTGAAAAACCTCTTTCGTGGCTATCCAGTAATGTCTGTTTTCTACCACAAAACGGATGGTTAATTCCGTGCCATTATTCTCATTCAATGACGATATACCACTCACTAATTCAACTTCATCAGGAATATCAGCTAGGGTTAATTCCGGATAATTCACTTGATAACGGTTAATCAACTCCGTTTTATCTGCCTGCGTTAAACGGTGCTGGCTAACTTCACCCCCCTTATTTTCAACTACCCCATTTATCCCTGTAATCACCATATTACTTGCATTATCTGAAAGATTGGATGATAACTTTAATGTATATTCTGGCTTAACTTTAACGTAATAATCACTAGCATTGCCAATAAACTGTATCCCCAATCCTGCCGGTAACGTCCCTTCAGCTTTAGCGGCCTGAATTAATCTTGCCTCTTTTTCAACTAATAAAATGGTCTTTTCACTTTCCGGTAACTGCTCTGCTAAAGCTCGGGTTTTACTGATAAATGCCGGCAAATCATCACAGGTAAATAATTCAACGTGTGCTAGCTGTGGTAAGTTAGTGTCTAATGCTCGCTTCATGGTCGATAACGGAGCCTCTTTGGGCTCGTCAAAACGTTCCGATTGACTAACATTATGACCAATATATCCAATAAAATCGCCTTTCTTTATTGGTACCGGCTTTTTTAATACCACAATTTTATCTAGCTTTCCTGGCTCGAAAGTCGATGACGTCACCGAGGTTAATTTGACATAGCCCTTATGCGGGGCATCATCATCGCCATTTTTATCCACCAAAACCGCTGGCACATCACAGTTGTTGATTTTCCGAATTTTGGCATACCCCTTATTTTCACCGTCAAATTCAAACGTCGCTGTCTTAGGTAAATAGGTTAATTTCTGTTTATTGTTTGCCGCACCATATACTGCAATGCCTTTTACGGCTACTTCGGGTTTGCCCAGCTTGTCATTATCTTCCAGACAAATGACATAATCCTTGTTGGCTTCTGCAATTGTTCCTGTCGGTCTATCTTTTGCTGTGGCTCCAATATCTTTATGCCAAACATAGCCCGTTATATTGCCCAATTCCTGTTGAAATCCGTTTGGCGTAACTAAAGTACCTTCTGTTATCGACACTATTTTATACCAGCCCGCCATTTTTTGATGTCGTTCCCCTAAACGGACTTTACTGCCTTTGAGTAGTAATCCAACAACGGTTGTTTGGCTTCCATTTTCTCGTATTACACTACCCGTAATGGCTTCCGATTTTACTTCATTGACCTTCCCTAATTGAGTTGATTGCCAATAACCAGGATAGTCAACCTTACCATTCCCTTCCTGTTTCTTTTGCTGATAACCATACCAATCTAACTGATGCATATATAAACTGTATAACGTTATTGATGGTGGTGTGTCGGTTGAATTAGCAATTTTGGGCATTTGTAACAGGTGCCTGACTAAGGTAAACCCTGTTGAGAAATAAGCAACTTTTTGTTGTTCCTTATAAGGCAGTTTTAGTTCAACATTGTCCTGATACACAATTTTAGGATAAACATCATTCACTCGATAAGCTATCACTTCACCATCAGCCATACAACGCAGCTTCGCTTCCTCTTTGATTTCTTTCAATACCTTTTTGTCAATATGGATACCACCATGCCATAT
>NZ_LZHI01000031.1:0-62266 GCF_001690385.1 Gilliamella sp. Choc6-1 | reverse complement strand
ATCGGATTGAATGATAGGGTTTGTGATTGGCAAATCATCCAATGGGTGTTCGGTTGAAATATTGATATTGCCTTTTTCTTTACCATCGTTGATGATATCTTCAAGTGAATTATCTAGATGTTTTTCCGTTTTGACTTCGGTTACAATCGGATTAACAATGTGCCCTACGCTAATTTTTTCTTCTTCTCGCTGCTGCAAGTCAATTTGGGTTTTATCCACATTGGTGTGGGACTCTATTTTGGCATGCTCAAGATCGATAGTGGTGATGAATTGGTTTTTATAGTCGCTCGATTTTGCTCTTTTTTTATATACAGCTTTCCCTTTTTTTGTCTCTTTTTTTCGGTAATGATAAATTGCATTACCAGTATCGGAAACGGTGCGCTGACCTTTTAATGAGTGATTATTGAGTGTGCCGGTCATAATGTCTAGGGCATTACCGGCAACAATTTTGCTATTATCATTCTCTAAATGGTCAGATTGTATACGTAAATCTTTACCAGAGATGATTTCTGCAGGCGCGGTACTTTTGATTTTAGTTTCATAAATATTTCTTGTGTAATCATATTCGTAATACTTATGAGTGGAATCAAAAGCACCATTATTTGAATGCAAAACAGGGTAGTTGTGCTGTTTTTTAGGGCTAGTACGAATGCTGACTTCATCGGGTTTATATCGCCTTGCATCACCGAGTGGGGAATATTCAACAATATGTTGACTATCGACTAAGACCTCTTCGGTTTCAATATGGTCATTAATGTTGTTAATGCGGTTAACTTTTAAGACCATATCGTCAGCCGCTTCAATCCGTGCTGAGTGGTTGTTTAATGTTTGCCCCTCAATGTACATATTCCCTAAGCTGAGTATCAAGGCGTGGTTGGTATTATTTAACGTGTTGACATCTAATAAAAGTCCTTCTCTTGCCGCAATGGTTGGTGCAATGGGGCTTTTTAACGAAGGGGTAAAGTTGTTCACTTCATAAGCTTTGATAGAAATCCAATCCCCGTATAAACGTGCACCATTTAGATTGTCAAAACGCTGCCAAGCGTTCAAATTGACCTCACCGCCATCAATAATCCCTTTATTTTCCAATAAACGACTATTGGTGTTGATTTCTTCGGATTCGATAATGCCCTTTTCTGTGTTTTTAATTTTATCACTCTTAAGGGTAATGGCTTGACCTGATGAGATTTTGCCGTCATTGGTAATGTGACTTGCGTTGATGAAAATATCTTTATTGGCTAGCAAGCTGTTTTTGTTATCAAACCCATGCGTTAAATTAAGCTCAATATTGTTTTCAGCAAGCAGTTCTCCATCGCCACTAAGTTGGTTGGCGTTAATGGCAATATCATTGGCTAGTAAACGGGCTTGACTGTTGGCTATTTTATCGGCTTGAATCTGTAATAACGTTTTGGCAATGATATCGGCTTGTTGGTTTTCAAGTGATTGTGTTTTTAGCTCAATTTTTCCTGCATTAAATTTAGCTTTCTGATTAGTAATGGTGTTTGCAATAATCTTTAATAAATTTGCTGTTTCAAGTTTGGACTGGCTATTATTAATCGAATCGGCTTCAATTAAAATGCCATTATTGGCCGTTGTTGTTGAGTGTTGATTATCAATAGCGCCATTGGACTGCAATTGAATTTGTTGCATCGCTATGAGCTTGGCATGATTATTGGTTAAATGATTTTTTGCATGTAATCGAATATCGCCTGTGCTTAATAATTTGGCTTGTCGGTTATCAATGATTTGCCCATCTAAGGTAACATTACCTTTAGCTTGAATATCAGCAGACTGATTATTGATATGATTTGCTTGGATTGTTAGGTCGCTTTCTGCGACCAATTGTGCTTGGTGATTATTCACATCATTGGCTGTGATTGCCAATAAGCCCTTACTGCTTAATTCGGCGTCTTCATTATTTAAAGAATCGGCATGAATGATGAGACCATCTTGCCCTGAGATAATCGTTGCATGTTGGTTGGCTAAATTAACCTTAATATCCATTTGTATGCCTTGTTTGGCTTGTAAGGCGGTATTGTGGTTATCAAGGTTATTGGCGTGGATCGTAATGTGTTTATCAGCTAGCCATAAAGCGTTTTGATTATTTATTTCATCGCTATTGGCAGTGATATTTTGCTTAGCGGATAATGTGCTATTTTGATTGTTCGTTTTATTGGCTTCAATGCGTATCGAATCATTAGTAATTAATGTCGCTGATTGATTATCAAATACAGTACTTTGAATATCAATGCCTTTTTCTGCATTAAAATAAGCAGATTGGTTAGCTAATTTTTTAGTTGTTAGTGATAATTGACCGCCCGATATCAAGGTTGCTTCATTATTATTTAAATTATCGGCTTTGACGGTAATACCATTATCGGCTTTGAATACAGATGAATGATTATCAATGTCATCACTATCAATAATAATGGCATTTTGACTAACCCATTTGACCGATGCGCTATTAAGCTTTTTGGCTTTTATGCGAATATTATCCTCAGCTTTTAATATGGATGACTGGCTATTAAGTTCATCAGCATTAAGGGTGACTTCGTTACCTGCTACCAATAAGTTATTTTGATTATTAATTTGCTTGGCAGCCATAGTGATTTTATTTTGCGTTCGAATATCAGCGTTTTGATTATCTAATTGCTCATCCGCATTAAATGCAACATCGCCTGTCGCAATTATGGTGCTATGTTGGTTATCAATGGTTTTACCTTGCATAGTCAGGTCATGACCAGACTTGATTTTCGAACGTTGATTATTAACTAACTGTGACTCAAGCTTCAGTTTATCACCGGAAATGAGAGTTGCATCCGCATTGTCCAATTTATTGGTCGCTATTATAGATAGCGCCTTACCCGATTGTATGGCTAAATGACGGTTATCAATGTTTTTACCTTCAATATTTATCAAACGCTGGCTAATGATTTGTGCATTTTGGTTATCAATATCGTCAGCCTGAATATGAATGTCTGCTTGTGCATTGATTTGGGTGTTTTGGTTATTGACCTTGTTTGACGCTAATTCAATAGTTCCGTAACTGAGCAATTTGCTGCTATGGTTATTTAAATTAGGCGCTTTAAAATAAATATTTTTGTAACTGGATATTGATGAATTCTGATTATTAATCGTTTGTGCATTAGCACTAATATTGCCTTCACTAATCCATTTTGCGTTGTTATTCTCTAATTGTGAAGTTGCTGTAACGGCGATGTCATCTTTTGCACTTAAGGTTGCTTCATTTAATTTAACTGTGTTTGCTTCAATGGTTGACTGTTTTTCACTCACCATTAAGCCATTCGTGGCATCAATATAATCTGATGCGTTAAGTTTTATATTCCCTTTTGCTTTAATTTTTGATTTTTGCGCATCAATATGCGAACTTGTAATATGGATATCATTATTGCTAACTAATACGCCCTCATTAACCCATAGTTGCTCAGCTGTTATCGCTATGCGATCGCTAGCGCTGAGCTCGGCATTATTATTATTTATATTTTTACCTTGCAGTGTTAAGCCAGAATTAGTTAATAATTGTGCGGATTGATTGTTTTGTTCGGCTGAATTAATTAACAAATACCCATTAGACTTTAATTCTGCAGATTGGTTATTAACCTGTTGCCCATTAATAGCGATATTATGCAGTGCGGTAAATTTTGCATATTGGTTAAGGAGTTTTTTAACTTTGATATTAATTGTTTTTTCAGAAAGAAATGTCGACGAATGATTATCAACTAGCTCACTGTTAATATTAATATCACCTTTTGCGCTTAACGCCGCTTTTTGGTTATTCATTTGATTAGCGTGGATGGTCAACGTATCTTCTGTTAATAACTCAGCTTGTTGATTATCAAAAAGATGACTATCAATAGTTAAATATTTTTTTGATTGCAGTGTTGATTTTCTGTTTTCTAATGTATTGGCCTTTATTTGCAAATGATCATTACTTATTAGTGATGATTCATTATTCTTTATATCTGCCCCCTGAAGATTAATGGTCCCTTTGGCTAGTAAGATGGCATTATTGTTGTTGATTAATTGATTAGCATTAAAATTAATTGCATTGCCTGCATTAAGTTTTGTTTGTGCGTTATTTATTTTATTAGCGTTAAATACGATATTTTCATCAGCCAGTATAATCGCTTGGTGGTTATCTATTATGTTTGCCTTAGCAGAGTATGTTGCATTGGTTTTAGCTTGTAAATAATGACTATCAATCAGATTATTAGCATTTAAATTGATACTTTCTTTGCTATTAATTTTGGCTGCATTGAGGTTGATATTTTCAGCTGTCACCGTCATAGATTTAGCACTATTTTGGCTGCTTGCAAGGTCAACATTTTGTTGCGCATTTACGATAATATGTTGACCTGCTAAATTTTTGCCTGTTAATAAAATATTCTTGGCCGTGGCGGCAATATTACCTTGTTTAGTTAACAGTCCTTGTTCGTCAACGCCCGCAGCAACCGTACTGTTTTTATTGCTATTTATTGTTGAGGCCTTAAGCTCGACATTATTTTGAGCAATTAATGAGCCCTCATTAGTAATCGATTTTTGGGCGTTTAATTGAATATTTTGTTGGCTGTAAATGTGCTTGTTGTTACTGATGGTGTGTTGGCTACTTAAGTTGATATCACCTTTAGCTTGTAATGCCCCTGTATTTTTGATTTTGCCATCAGCACTGATAATAAGGTTGCCTATGCTTGCCCTTAGCGCCCCAGCATTATGCACCCCAACTCCTTTTTCTGTCCCAACCAGCCGGATTTTACCTGCATACATACCACCAAGCGCCGAAACATCCAAGGCTACTTCGGGTTTTGCGTTACCATTTTCCGCCAATGCAGTTACCGTTTGTGTGTCAAGGCTTACTTTGTTTCGTCCTGCTATCACATTTAAATCATTTGCCCATACTGCTGAGTTTATTGATACCGAATGAGCTATTAAATCCGTATAACTTTGTCTTGAACTGTCTAGCCCTTTTCCTGTTACTGCAATATGGCCTTGCTCTACTTGATACCCCGTTAAATCATTATTTTCAATTATCGGTTTTCCTGTCGTTAGCGTACTGCGACTAGCATTGATAAAACCACAGCCATTACAGGTGATGCCAGATGGATTAGCTATCACCACTTGTGCCTTTTGTCCCGCAACTTCAATCACGCCATTTAATTGACTTGGGTTGCGTGAGTTAACTTCATTTAAAATGATTCTAGCAGGCCCAGAGGTTTTTAAAAATTCGTTACCTTGCACGTATCCGGCTAGCTGTGTTTGATTGATTTTTCTGCTGTTATTTAAGATTACGCCACGCTGTGAAACATCAAATTGGATGTATTTATTATGTGATATTCCCTTGCTATTTGGCGTTTGTATATTGATTTGGGTTACACCATTAGCCGTTGCGGTAACTTGTGCTTGTTGCTTTTTATTTGCTTGTGGATCGGCAATAATATAGCTGCCATAAGCCGGCAAGCTAATGCTGACAAAGCTTAATGAGATAGACATTAAAAAGGCAATAGGTTTTAGCTGAGCAAAAACTGTTTGATGTGGATGTTGACCGGTCGATGTCGTTTTTTCATTGCCGGTTGGTGTTTTTGCAATGTCAGCAACCACCATTTGCATGCCACGTTTCTTATTAAAAATAACACGATATAAGTTTTTGTTCATAGTTATATATTCCTTATTTAACGGCTTTCTTTTCTTTACTACCTGAATATTTAAATAAATGTTGTGAAAAGGAAGGATTAAAAATTCCAGTTTAGTGAAAAGCCTAATGCTAATGGATTAGTTTTAAACCCTTTGGGTTTTCGAATTGGAGTGCCTGCAAATAGATCGTAGTACATACCATAATTACTACCACGTAGACCTATTACGCTACCGGTTAGATGCCGACCAAGTAAGTATTCACTAGCTTTTCCTGAAACGCCACCTGTGTCAATGCCTAAATAGACTTCATGGTTATAAGGAGCCAGCCAGCTAAGTTCATTACGAACATACCAACCTCGGTCTGCTTTTAAAGTTAATTCTCCGTCAAAGCCACGCACGCTCCAACGCCCACCAATAGAAAACTGATCCGGCGAGGTTAGATGCCCTTTTCGTGTGTACTGTCCTTGATAATCCAAACGGTAATAAAACTGTTGTTCCGCCAGTCTAAAAGGAATGTTGGATGAAAAGTTAAATTGCAGTATCTCAGCTAGGGCTGTAGCGTAATCTTCAGTATCATATTCCTCTGGAGCTTTTTCTGCATTGAACCAACGCACCCCTTTTTGGAAGGTGAAACCTGCATCTAATGTAATATCGTCAATATAGTGTCGATGTTGTAGACCTATATGCCAATAGGTGGTTTTTCGGCGTTGAATTTCAATTTCAGTGTCATCAATATAGTTATGTGATTGTCGCAGTGTAATACCATAACTTAAGGTTGTTTTTTGTGATTCGTTACGGTGAATAACTCGACTTAACTGTATGTTTACGTTTCGGCTTCGACCGCTGTATTTGTAATCGACTTCTTGTCCTGCGACATTTTGATGATATTTGTTGCCGGATATTGAAGTATTTAATAGCCAATAACCAAAAGGTATTGAATAGGATATTAAATAGTTGCGTGAACCATACTTTGATTTGCCATTTAAATCGTGACCACCTGATAAATAAAAAGAATCACTTAACGAAAGTAAATTATCTAAATATAAGGTGACTCCACCTTGATCTCTTCCTGTCGTTTTGGTGCCTGAATCATCAAGCGATAGTCCTAATCGCCACATTTTTGATTGTTCACGATTTATCACAATATCGCTTTCACCAGGTCTATCGCCGGGAATAAGTTGCATTTGAGCATTAACAGTAGGTAAGCGCTGTAAATTTTCAAGCCCTTGTTCTATATCGCGTAAATTTAGAGTATGACCTTCGTGAGCAGGAATAGCGGTAAATAGTTGGGCGTATTTATCGCTCTTATTATCATAATAAATATGTCTAATCTTACCTTCGACGAGTAAAAGTTTTAGATTACCACTTGTTATATCTTGTTCGGGTACCACTAATCGAGTGGTAATATAGCCATAACTAATTAATCGATCTTGTATGGCACTCATTAAGAGGTTAATCCCTTGTGCACCTAGACAGTGTTGTTCGGCTTGTTGGGCTAATTTATTTAAAGGAATGTACCAAGGTAATTTATCGCGATCAATTAATTCAACATGGTTAATATTGAAGCATAAATCTTCAGTCGGAAAGTTAAGCTCATTTACACTAGTTGTTGGGGATAATAAGCGGATATTAGGCGATTCTGGCGTTAATGTTTCTTGCAAGGCTTTTTCTCGTTCTTGCTGGCGAATAAGTTGCTGGTCATTTAGAGTTTGTGGTGCTGGTGGTAATGCAGCAAACAAAAACGTAGGGGACAAAATTAGAAGTATAGATAGTTGTAATTTAATCTTCGATAACAGCTTCATAACAAATTATAATAACGCTTACATAAAATTTACGATTACTATATTAATGTATAACTGGAGCAATTGTCTACATTTATTTTATAAAAAATAAACAAAACAAGGTTGCAATTTACACTTTGTGATTTAGGTGATGTACCTCTATGTTTTTCTATATAAAAATAATGAGCAATAGAAAAAATTAAGCTAGTTATTTTGGTTGTTCTAATTTTTATCTTTTCAATAAAATAATACAAATCTTTAAACGTTATGTTTTTTACCTATCAATGCCAACATAAGCTAGTAAAGATAAGACAAAAGTTTTATACTAGTAACGTCTTTTAGTATGACAAGTGCCATACTAGCCTACTTCGTTCTTTAACATCATCAATTGGAAGAAAATTATGCATCCGATGCTTAATATTGCTATTCGTGCTGCTCGTAAAGCAGGTAATGTAACCATCAAGGCTTATGAAAACCCTAGTTCAATCGAAATCGAAACCAAAGGCGCTAATGATTTTGCCACTAATACCGATCGTGCGGCTGAAGCTTTGATTATTGAAACAATTAAAAAAGCTTATCCTGACCATACTATCATTGCCGAAGAAAGCGGCTTAGCTAAAGGTAATGATGCCGATACTCAGTGGATAATTGACCCAATTGATGGTACGACCAATTTTATTAAAAATATCCCTCATTTTGCAGTGTCTATCGCAGCTCGTGTTAAAGGTAAGACCGAAATTGCTGTTGTTTATAATCCAATGAGTAATGAGCTGTTTACGGCTGCTCGTGGTAAAGGCGCTCAACTTAATGGTTATCGTATTCGAGTGAGTAATGCGAAAGATTTAGACGGTAGCGTGCTGGCAATGGCTTTTCCGTTTAAAGCTAAACAATATAGCGATAGTTATTTTGGCGTATTACAAAAATTATTTGTTAGATGTGGCGATTTTCGTCGTACTGGTTCTGCCGCTTTAGATCTTGCCTATGTTGCTGCAGGTCGTTTAGATGGCTTTTTTGAAATTGGCTTAAAACCATGGGATATTGCTGGCGGTGAGTTGATTTTGCGTGAGGCAGGTGGCGTTATTACCGATTTTGCAGGTGGCAATAATTATATGGTTTCGGGTAATATTGTTGCGGGTAATCCTAGAATTGTTAAGGATTTATTAGTTTCTACACAAAATGTGTGGCCCGAAAAATTGCGTAACTAACTCTATCTTTTTTATTTCCTTTTATTTTGATCGCAAGTTAAACTCTTGCGATCTGTCTAGTATTTTTCTGCATTGTTATTAATTTTGAGTATATACTAATCAATAATGGTATAAAAATTAAGGCTGCATTTTATGAAGACAATACAATATGATCTTAATATTGAAGGAATGAGTTGTGCCTCTTGTGTTAGTCGTGTAGAAAAAGCAATTAAAAAAGTTGATGGTGTGATTGATGTCAGTGTTAATCTGGCAACTGAGAAAGCAACTATTAATGCAGATCCCCATGTTAAACTTGAAGCATTGATGTCTGCGGTTGATAAAGCAGGCTATCGTGCTATTAAAATTTCAGATCAACAATCAGGTACAAAGAAAGTTAAAAAACAAGCACCTATTTGGCCGATTGTGATTTCTGTTATTTTAGCCATTCCTTTTGTGTTACCTATGTTATTACAACCTTTTGGGTTTCATTTGATGATGCCAGCTTGGTTACAACTGGTTATTGCATCTATTGTGCAATTTGGACTTGGTGCTAAATTTTATCGAAGCGGTTTTAATGCGGCTAAAGCGTTGTCGGGTAATATGGATTTATTAGTGGTCATTGGTACTAGTGCGGCATATGGGTTATCGGTTTATCAATTTATAATGGGCAATGATGAGCATCTTTATTTTGAATCATCAGTTATTATTATTACCTTAATTTTGCTTGGTAAGTGGTTAGAATCAAGAGCTAAACATCAAACCAAACAAGCCATTGAATCTCTGTCTGCGCTACGTCCTGATGTTGCTTTAGTAAGGCGTGATAATCAAGAAGTAAGTTTACCTATTAACCAAGTTAAAGTGGATGATATTGTTATTATTAAGCCTGGAGAGCGCATTCCCGTTGATGGCGTTGTGATTGAAGGTGAATCTAGTAGTGATGAATCAATGCTGACAGGTGAGAGTTTTCCGGTAAGTAAAACCGTTAATGATGTTGTTACTGGCGGTACGATTAATGGCGAAGGGGTACTTATCGTTAAAACCACAGCGATTCAAGCGGATTCTACTTTATCCAAAATTATTGAAATGGTTGAATCTGCTCAGGCTAAGAAAGCACCAATCCAACGAGTTGTTGATCGCATCAGCGCTATTTTTGTGCCAGTGATTTTATTGATTGCATTTGTTACGTTATTGGCTTGGGGTGTGATATCGCATGATTGGCAACAAGCATTACTTCATGCGGTGGCTGTGTTAGTGATTGCTTGCCCTTGTGCATTAGGCTTGGCAACACCAACAGCAATTATGGTTGGTACAGGAGTGGCTGCTCGTCATGGCATTTTAATTAAAGACGCCGAGGCATTAGAAACACTGCATAATATTAATATGGTTGCATTTGATAAAACAGGCACATTAACCATTGGTAAACCTGAATTAGTGGAAATGGATGTTATGGGTAGCGAGACGCCCGATCAAATTTTATCGCTCGCTGCATCATTACAATCAGGTAGTGAGCATCCACTTGCTAAAGCTGTTTTAAATAAAGCTAAAGAGTATCGTTATGCTCAAAATATTACTTCGGTAGCTGGTTCAGGGGTTATGGCAACCGTTGATAATACCGAATATTATTTAGGTAGTTTGCGTTGGATGAAATCACTAAGTGCTTATTTTGTTGGCATGGACGATAAAATTAATCAGTTATCGAGTAAAGGTTATACCATTTCATTTTTAGCGAAACAGCAATCAGAAGGTAATGTAGTGATATTAGCACTCTTAGGTTTTGCCGATGTAATAAAAGAGGAAGCCAAAAAAGCTATTCAAGCATTGCATCAGTTAAATGTAAAAACCGTTATGTTAACTGGGGATAATCAGAAAGCAGCTAATTATGTTGGTCAGCAGTTAAGCTTAGATAAGGTTATTGCTGAAGTATTACCACAAGATAAAGCAAACTATATTTATCAGCTACAACAAAGTGAAGATATAACTGGCAATAAGACAGTCGCAATGGTAGGAGATGGTATTAATGATGCTCCAGCCTTGGCGGCTGCCGATATTGGTATTGCTATGGGCACAGGTACTGATGTGGCTATGCATGCAGCAAGTATTACTCTAATGCGTGGTAATCTGTTTTTGATTGCTGATGCGATTGATATTTCGCGCCGAACCTATAATAAAATTAAACAAAATCTATTTTGGGCATTTTTCTATAATTTAATCGGTATTCCGCTAGCAGCATTGGGATTTTTAAATCCAATGATAGCTGGTGCCGCTATGGCGTTAAGTAGTGTTAGCGTTGTAACCAATGCACTTTTACTTAAACGTTGGAAGGTTAGATCATAAATTATAATAATTGAAAAATTTTAATTAAGGAGGCGAATTTGCCTCCTTATTTATTTTGGTTTAACGTTAGGTGGTTAGTTTAAAACCGATTTGTGAACCTAGCCCTTGTTTAGTAACAAAAATGCCTACAGCACAGATAAGTTGTTCATTATAATAAATCAAAGGAATACGTGTTCGCATCCAAGGTGGAATATTATATTCTTGCCAGAGTTTTTTTATTGCTCTTGAGCCTTGTCTATTCACAATTTGCAATTTCCCTTGAGCATGGAATCGTACGGTGACTTTTTCGTCTGCTTGTGGTGAGCGGCAGGATAAATTCGTTTGATTATTCACCTGTAATTGTCCGACTTTATCAGGTAGGTCTAATGGTAAGGTCAAGTCCCAATTTAGAACTTGCTGTTCAATATTTTGATATAGTGGTAATAGATAAAGCTGATTTTGATAACGACGAATTTGTTGGTTATGTAATATAAATTGGGGGTTAGCATCTTCTTTAGCTAAAGCAACAGTTTGCCAAATTAAAGCTAGTTGCTGTTGGCTTGGCATGCTGATTTGTTGAGAGCGAAACCACATGCGTAAAATGGCGTTACGTTTATATTCTGAATAGTCAAATAATGGTGTTAGACATAGCAGCCCTTGCTCTGTAGTGATTTGTTTAAAATCAGCTAAAAGCAGTTCGTTAAGTAGTGCTTCTTGTTGCTGGCATAATTCAGCACTACGTGCCACCATTTGCGAAAAGTGTGGCCAACGTGTATTTAGTGTAGGTAATATATTTAAGCGTAAAAAATTACGGTCATAGTAATCATCTTGGTTACTTTCATCTTCTATCCAAGTTAGCTGATGATATTGGGCATATTCTTCAATTTGTGTACGTGAAATAGTTAATAATGGGCGAAGATGTTGTCCGTTTTCTTGGGGCATGGCAGCTAATCCTGTTGGACCACTGCCACGTTTTAGAGCTAAAAAAAATGTTTCACACTGATCATTTAAATGTTGTGCTGTACATAAGAATTCATTCTCTTTTAAGTGACAATAAATAGCATGATAACGAGCGTTTCTAGCTTGCTCTTCAATATTGCCCGCTTGGCGATTGATCTTTACCTTTTCAATTATTAATGGTACTTGCCATGTTTGACATTGTTGTTGGCAATGAGTGCCCCAATAATCCGCATTTTTGCTTAAGCCGTGATGAATATAAATAGCGCGAAGTTGTAAATCAGGTAATTGCTGTTGTTTGATTTTGACTAGTGCATGTAATAATACCGATGAATCTACACCGCCACTATAAGCAACCAGTAAAATACGGCGGCTTTTTACACTGTGTAAAATTGCCTTTTTGATCGTTTTATCAATTGCTAATTGGTGATAATTATTCATTTCTATCTGCCTATACTAATGATTGCAGGGCGTTAGTTTTATTTTTATGTAAATTAATACGATCTAATCCAGCAGATAAATCTGCAATTAAATCATTAGGATCTTCAAGGCCAATATGTAATCGAATTAATGTTCCTTGAAAATTTACTCCTGATATGGGTCTAATTTTGATTAATTCTTCAGGCTGATTTGCCAAAATTAGTGACTCAAATCCTCCCCATGAATAAGCCATTGAAAAGTGAGTCAAATTATCCAGCAGATCTGATAATTGGACATCAGTTAGGCGATCTTTCAGTACAAACGAAAATAGACCACTAGCACCGGTAAAGTCGCGTTGAAAAAATTCATGACCCTTACAACTTGTTAATGCAGGATGATTAACAGTAGCAACTTTAGGATGATTAGCTAACCATTTAGCAATTTTTATGCCACTTTTGTGGTGTTGTTTTAGTCTTACTGCTAATGTACGTAAACCACGAGCAGCCATATAGGCAGTATCTGCGTCACACATTTGTCCCATTAAATAAGAACGCTCACGCAGGGTGTCCCAACAACGTTCATTGGCAACAGCAGTACCTAACATCGCATCGGAATGCCCTACTAAATATTTTGTGCCAGATTGGATTGAAATATCAATACCATGATCTAAAGCTTTAAATAACACACCAGCGCTCCAAGTATTATCCATCATAATAATAATTTCAGGGTTGACACTGCGAATGGCTTTAACAATAGAAGGGACATCATGCACTTCCATAGTAATTGAGCTTGGTGATTCTAAAAAAACAACTTTGGTGTTGGGTTTAATCTGCTTAGTAATATATTGACCAATTAATGGTGAAAAGTAGTTAGTTTTGATCCCCAAATCATTTAAAATATGCCGACAAAATTCTTGGGTTGGTTCGTATGCTGCTTCAGACACTAAAATATGATCGCCTGCTTTAACAAATGCTAAAATAGCGTTAGCTATGGCTGCTGCACCACAAGGGTAAAGATAGCAACCAGCACCACCTTCAATTTCGATCATAGCATCTTGTAACGCAAAGTGAGTTAGCGTACCACGCCGCCCATAAAAGAGCGAACCATTAGTTCGGTTTTCAGTGGCTTCTTTTTTTGCCGCAACATGATCAAAAACTAGCGATGAGGCTCGTTGAATCACTGAATTGACGGCGCCTTGTGTATAACGCTTTTTACGCCCTGCATTAACCAACTTTGTTAATAATGACATGATGATTCCTTTTGCGACTTTATAAATTTTAATAACAGTTAGCATAGCATGCTGTTAAAATAGTAAAAAATAATTTTTATTCATAATGATTAACCCATAATGCTGATAGTGCAAATAGCCAATTTAAATACTGCAACAGTGAATTATTCACTGCTGCCAAAACAACTTCTTGAGGATGCCAAACAATTAAATGAGTCACGTCGTAAACAATTTTTAGTTTGCCGTTCAATTCTTGCTAGTTTGTTAAAACAGTATTGTAATATTGAAATATTACCTAAAATAATAATTGGCGATAATAGTCGCCCCTGTTTTTTCGAATATTCTTTGCCCGATTTTAATATCAGTCATAGCCAAGATCATGTAGCTGTGGCGATCTCGTTAGCAGGCAAGGTGGGGGTAGATATCGAAGTGGCTCGTCCACGTAGAAATTATCTAAATGTTGCTAAACACTTTTTTGCGGATTCTGAGTATCAATGGATGATTAAACAAGGTGATTCTCTAAAGGCTTTTTGGCAGCTTTGGACATTGAAGGAATCTGCATTAAAGCTATATGCTAAAGGTGTTTGGCAAATTAAGTCGGTTAATGTCGATTTAGATAACGGTATGATCAGTGCGCCTTTTGCTAACCATTTTTATTTTCAATATCAACAAATTGATGATATCCACCTTGCGGTTAATTGTAATGTGCCGGTTACACAATTGAGGTTGCAATATTAAAGAATAGAGCATTGCCACACCATTAATGTGGCACATAGATACAATTTGTTGATTATTTGCTTGTACTAAGTAAGCCTGACTCGCTTAACGTTTTATTGAAGTCTTTGTCCATAAAGAATAGATCGCGTTTATTTTCGCCAACTAATTCTAGTTTATCGACAATACTTTTGAAGAGTTTTTCTTCTTCATGTTGTTCTGATACATACCATTGCAAAAAGTTAAACGTCGAAAAATCTTTTTGTGTTAAAGCATAATCAACCAACCCATTAATTTCTTTAGTAATTTTTAGCTCATGCTTATAAGCAACTTGGAAAACTTCTAATAATGATTTAAATTTTGATTCTGGTGCATCAATTTTGCCGATCAGCGCTAATGCTCCACAATCTAAAACATAATTAAATAGTCGTTCCATATGTTGACGTTCTTCGCCAGCGTGATCTCTTAGAAATTTACCAAAAGAGGGAAAATTTTGATCATCGCACCATGCGCTCATTTGTAGATAAAGATTTGAAGAATAGAATTCTAAATTTAATTGGTCATTGAGTTTTTTGACCATTTCTTTTGTTAACATCTAACTTACCTCACATTGCTACTTTTATTATTTCACTTTTCATTCATTTTTTTGAAAAACCATCTTAAAATAAACCTAAGTTATTTACCTTCTTGATTTAAATTAAATAAATATCTTGTAGGGTTTTTCTATTGTTATTATCTAATTGATACTCTTTTGCTAGCCAATTATCTATGGTGTTATAACGTTGTTTGATTGCGGTAATGGCAGCGGTTAAATATTCTTTTTTAGCTGCAAAAATTATTTTTTGCTTTTCAAAGCCTTCAGGTGTTAACTTGCTTTTATACTGATTTAGTATTTTTTCACGAAAGTTGTGTAATACCTGTTCAGTGAGTAAATAATCTTGCATAACCTTTTCTTCACTAACACCTAAGGCAAATAACACAAGTGCCACACCAATACCTGTTCTATCCTTACCAACTGCACAATGTTGCACTAGTGGTTGTCCTTTTGAGTTTAATAGTATTGAAACCAAGTGTTGGTAAGCTGCATTATTAAAAGGTAATAATTGATAAAGTTTAATCATGAAATCATATGGCGACTGTTCCTTAAGTACAAAAGGATGCATTTCTAATTCTGTGGTTAAACTGGCGGTTACTTTATCATTTAATGGATTGGCAGGAACATTAATATAGTTGGCATTGTGCCATAAATTATCGGGAAAACGGGCTATTTCATCTTGATCTCGGTAATCTAAAATATAGTGTATTTTTAGTTCATTAGATAAAAATACTTGTTCGCTTGCTGTAATGCGCGAAAATTCACCTGAGCGGTACAATAAACCCGATCGTATTTGGCGTCCATCCATTGTTTTTATTCCACCCAAGTCACGAAAATTAACACCATTTTTTATTGGTACAATCGATGCCATTATTTACCCTTATTTATTATTAACTTTGCTTGCTATATTAACATGTTTCTGATTAGAATTAATTCATTGTTTTTGTTTTATCAATAATTAAGGTTATTACTATGTCAACGTTATCTATTTTACTTTCTGATAATCCTGCTCCAAAATACTGGGGGTTAGATGCGCTACTGAGCTTTTCGGATGATACTATAACGGTTCACTATAAATCAAAAAACCGTTTAAGTGCAATTCAACAAGCAGGGCGTAAGTTAGATAACTTAGGCATTAAATCTGTTAAATTAAAAGGCGAAGGTTGGAGTTTAGAAGAATGTTGGCATTTTTGGCTAGGTTACCGTAATGCCAAAAACAGTAACAAAGTTATGTGGGCAAAACTCAATAACAAAGATAAACAAGAATTGAAACACCGTTTGGCAATTATCGATTGGTGTCGTGATATTGTCAATCAACAAGCCGAAACATTAAGTCCAGTTGAATTGGCTACTCAAAGTGCTAAGTTAATTGGCTCATTTTCTGCTGATGTGACTTATAAAATCACTTCGGGTGAAGCGTTAAAAGAACATGGCTATATGGGGATTTATACGGTTGGTAAAGGGTCAGATAGACCAGCGGCTTTACTTGAACTTGATTATAATCCAACCCAAAATCCTGAATCGCCGATTATAGCCTGCCTAGTTGGTAAAGGTATTACCTTTGATTCAGGAGGATATAGCTTAAAACCAAGTAACTTTATGGAATCAATGCGCTCAGATATGGGAGGCGCTGCGCTAGCAACTAGTGCATTAGCATTAGCCATTGCTCGTGGTTTAAATCAACGTATCAAACTTTATTTATGTTGTGCGGATAATTTAGTCAGTGGCAATGCGTTCAAATTAGGCGATATTATTCGTTATCGTAATGGCAAAACGGTTGAGGTTGATAACACGGATGCAGAAGGTCGCCTAGTCTTAGCTGATGGTTTAATTTGTGCCGATAATGACAAGCCTCATTATATTATTGATTGCGCAACACTGACTGGAGCCGCTAAAATTGCAGTAGGGAATGATTATCAGTCATTGCTTTCGTTTGATGATAACTTTGCTAACCAATTGTTAGCTAGTAGCAATATTGAACATGAAGCATTTTGGCGCTTGCCTTTAGCTGAGTTTCATCGTTCGCAATTCCCATCTTCATTTGCTGATATGGCAAATTCAGGATTACCTAATACCGCAGGGGCAAGTACCGCTGCAGCTTTCTTATCATATTTTATTAAAAATTATCAACAAAATTGGCTACATATTGATTGTTCAGCAACATTCCGTAAAAGTGCTACTGCCTTGTGGGCAACAGGGGCAACAGGCATTGGGGTGAGGACAATTGCAAATTTATTAAATATATTAAAATAAATGCATTATTTTAACGAGTATTATTAATCCCAATTTTAGGTTATTTTATAAGATGAAATTTATAAACTATCAACTTATTTTGGGAGTTGTATTTTTTCCATATCCAGCTAAACCGAAAAGTTGAAATATTAATTAAATAAATTAATTAATAAAAGTCATTTTAATAATTTTTTTGAATAATTTTTAAATTTTTTGTATGCTTAAAGTGTTATTGTTTATTATTTACCACCTATTAATTTAGAAATATAAGGGAAGTTATGGAAAAAATATTATTTATTTTGTTAACTGCATTGTTTTCAACTGTGGCTTATGCCAGTGAGTGTGAAACCTTTTGGAAGCAAGAAAATTATGAGAAAGCTTTTTCTGCCTGTAAAGTGGAAGCTGAACAAGGTGATATGAAAGCTCAATTTAATTTGGCGGTTGCTTATGATGAAGCTAGAGGTACCAAAAAAGATCTTGGGCAAGCTCTATATTGGTACACTAAATCAGCAGAGCAAGGATTAGATGAGGCACAATATAATTTAGCGCTTATGTATGATGAAGGTGAAGGCATTGATGAAGATAATGAGAAAGCCGTATATTGGTACACTAAAGCTGCAGAACAAGGGTTAGCAGGAGCACAATATAATTTAGCGCTTATGTATGATGAAGATAATGAGAAAGCCGTATATTGGTATACTAAAGCTGCAGAACAAGGGTTATCGGAAGCACAATATAATTTAGCGCTTATGTATGATGAAGGTGATGGTGTCGAGAAAAATAAAGAAATGGCTATATCTTGGTATAAGAAAGCTGCTGCTCAAAATAATGCACAAGCATTAAATAATTTAGGCGCAATATATTATAATGCCCAAGGCGTAGAAAAAAATAAAGTGTTGGCCAGAAAGTATTTTAAACAAGCTTGTACACTCGGTTTAGAAGACGCCTGTGATAATTATAAACTTAGATAAATAAATAGATTCAAGTTGAACTGTCTTTCTTTATTAAGACAGTTCTTTTAATAAATAAAAATATGAATTAAAAAATGGTGACTTATTCTGTCATCACAAGTGCTTTTTTGATATAAATTGGCTCAATAGGTACATTTTGATGTGGTCCAATGCGTTTTGTTGGGACATTTACGATCTTATCAACAACATCCATTCCTTTTATAACTTTACCAAATACTGCATAGCCATAGTCTTTTGGAGGATTATGGTTAAGAAAATTATTATCAACGACGTTAATGTAAAATTGGCTAGTTGCACTATCAATAACATTGGTTCTAGCCATTGCAATTGTACCACGAACATTTTTTAAGCCATTATCTGCTTCATTTTTAATTGGTGCATTATTATTTTTGAATTTTAGATGATCGTCAGCACCTCCACCTTGAATCATAAAGCCAGGAATCACACGGTGAAAAGTTAAATTTTCATAGAACCCGCTATTAACATAATTAAGGAAGTTTTGTGTGCTAATAGGAGCATGTTTACTATCTAGCTCAATTTCGATATCTCCCATGCTAGTTTGTAGTAGCACTTTGGTGTCGGCTAAAGCGAGTGAAGAGAGTAGAGAAAAACACAGAGCAATAAATAATGTTTTGATTTTTTCCATATATTAAATCCTTTATCCAATTGGTTGGCTGATTATACCGGATATTTGATTATTTTAAATAACATTTATGCAAAATAAGCGCGAATTTTGTGTGATGGATCGAGATGTTATTTATTTTTTTGTAATCAATAGGTTAATAAATATATTTTAAACAAGCCTGCTTATTAGAAAATTTATAAACAGATAGAAAAATTAGTTTGTTTCGATTCTGAAATATCTTATTGTATTTATTGGTTGTGAATTGTATGCGTTGTATTTTGTGTAATATGCCTTTGTTTTTGTCTCATCATGGCATCTGTAGTCAATGTGTTAAAAACTTACCTAAATTTAATCGGGTTTGCTATCAATGTGGTTTGCCTCATTCATTAACCACAAAAATTTGTTATCGGTGTCGAGATCGAAAACCTTATTGGGATGAGCTTATTGCTGTCACTGAATACGTTAATCCATTGAAAAAGTTAATACATCATGTAAAGTTTTATAATAAAATTGAATTAACCTTGGCGTTAGCCAGATTGATGATTTTAGCATGGTATCAAAAACGGCAAATGATGGGGCTTGAAAAGCCTGACTTGATAACTTGTGTTCCTTTACATCATATTCGCTATTGGTCTCGAGGTTATAACCAGGCTGAATTATTAGCAAAGCCAATTGCTAAATGGTTAAATCGGGATTTTTACCCTTATTTATTACATCGTAAACAATATACGCCCGATCAAAAGAATTTATCTCTTAAAGAACGAATGCAGAATGTCGAAACACTTTTTACCTGTCGACAAAACATTGCACATAAATCAGTCATGCTAATTGATGATATTGTTACAACAGGTAATACGATTAATGCAATTTGCCAGCAATTAAAAATTTGTGGTGCATCTAATATTCAAGTGATGTGCTTATGCCGTACGCTATTGTAAAATATCAAACAAGCCCTATAATAACCAAGAGAGTTAGTCAACTATTTATTAGATCAATTTGGATTTTCAAATATTTAATTGTCTTAAAGTGAGGGATTATGTCTATTATTACTATTTCTGAGTCAGCTCAACAGCATTTTAGAAAGTTACTTGTTAATCAATCAGATGGAACACAAATTCGTGTGTTTGTTATTAACCCCGGCACGCCAAGTGCTGAGTGTGGCGTTTCTTATTGTCCAATTGATACTATAGAGGATAATGACATAGAAGAAAAATTTGAAGGTTTTTCAGTATATATTGATGAAATTAGTGCACCATTTTTAGAAGAAACAGTGATTGATTATGTGACGGATGAATTAGGTTCTCAACTAACATTAAAAGCCCCCAATTCTAAAATGAAAAAGGTAGCTGATGATGCGCCGTTAATTGAACGAGTTAACTATGCTATTCAAGCTCAAGTTAACCCTCAGTTAGCTAGTCATGGTGGATATGTTAGTTTGATTGAATTAACCGAGGATAATTATGTTGTTTTGCAATTTGGTGGCGGGTGTAATGGTTGTTCAATGGTTGATTACACCTTGAAAGAAGGAATTGAAAAACAGCTATTAGCCGCATTTCCTGAACTTGCAGGGGTAAAAGATATTACAGAACACCAAGCTGGAACGCATTCTTTTTGTTAAGAATGATTAAATAAATTTTATTTAAGCCTTGCTTATTGCTAGGATTAAGTCATAATCGCATGACATTCGCCAGTTCATTTTATGATGGGGTTTTATGAATCAAGTTAGCATCATTTCAGATCTTATCGTTTGGATTGAAAAAAATCTGGAGCAACCATTATCTATTGATCATGTTGCACAAAAGTCAGGTTATTCAAAATGGCATTTGCAGCGCATGTTTAAGCAGGTAACTGGTCAAGTGCTTGGTACTTATATTCGTCATCGACGCCTAACTTATGCTGCGCTCTCTTTAAGAATGACAAGCAAACCGATTCTAGATATTGCTATGCAATATCGTTTTGATTCACAGCAGACGTTTACGCGATCTTTTAAAAAACAGTTTAATCAAACGCCTGCTAGTTACAGACGCGCTGAATTTTGGGATCCTACAGGTTTAACTCCCGCAATTGAATTAAATAAAAATAAGCTTACATTACCAGAACCTACATTCGTTAATATGCCAAAACAAACCTTTTGGGGTATTTCCTATAAAAATAACTGTAATTTAAGTAAATTATTAGATGAAAAACATAAATTAAGGGTTCAATTCTTTCAAAACTATTTTTCTCGTTATACTCATAAAAATGAGCTGTTACCTGATAAAATTTATGCTTTTAATCGAATTTTAAAAAGTAAAGATAATGCTAATGAACAAGAACAGCTTTATACCATTGCGTTAGAACAAAATAATCACCTAGAATATATTGAACAAGTTGTTAGCGAAGGTGGTTTGTATCTTTGTTTTAAATATATTGGTACACCGGATAATTTTGAAGACTTTGTTTCACAAGTTCATTTAGCTGCTATGCCAGCTTTAAAAGTATATTTACGTTCTGGTTGTTTAATCGAAATTCATCATAATCGTGATAGAAATACGGTTGAATCTGCAAAAGATATCCAATGTATTGAATGTGATTATTGTGTGCCTATTGCAACAGAAAATGAAGTTATTCTAAGGTAATCATCCGTAGTAAAGCCTAATCTTTTTTATTTATAAATAATGTCGTGGATAAATATTGTTTAATAAGCTGATAGCTAATTTAATAATGTTTTTTCTAACCATGCTTTAAATTCAGGTGTTACTTCTTTTAAACTATTTGAGCCGCGTGTGACAGTAGCAATACCGATTCCTAATTCATCTTTTAGTTGTCTTTGATTGATAGAACCATCCAGTAATAAATGGATAATTTTAACTCGCGTAAATAATGCATCGCGTTCATCGGCTGTCATTAATAATTTCAATATATCAAGAGAATACCCATCGTTAAACGCTTGGTGTAATATTTTAACTGTTTGTTCCCATTCATTAGTTTTCATTATGATCACCATTAATATTGTCTGTTAATTTCGTTTATTGTAAGAATATTGCTTTTTGGTTGGTCTAAAATGATTTTATAAATATAATCGTAAACTAATACATTTTTGACATAGTTCCTTGTTTCAGTAAATGGAATACTGTCTATAAAGGCAACAGCATCAAGTTTTCCATTACTATTTTTGAGCCAACGTTTGACTCGACTTGGTCCAGCATTATAAGCAGCTGATGCTAATATACGATTATTATCATTTTGTTCATAAACATTATTGAGATAATATGTTCCTAATTGAATGTTTGTAGCCGGTTCAAATAATTGATTGGATGAGTAATAAGCGATAGTACTAACTTTTTTGGCAGTTTCTTTTGCTGTAGCAGGCATTAATTGCATTAAACCACTTGCCCCAGCAGAAGATTGGATAGTCGTATCAAGAGCGCTTTCTTGGCGAGATATTGCTAAAGCATAAGAAAGCGTAATGCTTTTATTTTTTAATGCTTCATTATATATATCTTTATACATAAGTGGTAAACGCTCTGACCAGTTATTCCAAAGCTTACCTAATATGGTTGCCTGAATGCTGAGATCTCCCCAACCTCTTATATAGGCATATTGAGCTAAAGGAAGATATTCATCATTATTTACTTTGTTGTTCAAGAAGTATTGCCATTCACGACTTGATTCAGATAACATTTTCCAGTAGCGTAACTCACTGATTCTTTTTATAATTGTTTGATTATCATACTTATTTTTTAATGTTGAAATTTCTGATTGTGTAAGCGTTTTTGATTCATTATTAAGAATATAAGGTTGATTAAGCATTTGAGCACTGACCATGCCATAAAACCCACGATTGGCTGATAATTTTTTTAGAACTGCGTTTGCTTCATTTTTCTTATTATTCTTTAACAAAACTCTAGCTTGCCAATATTGCCAATCTTCTTTTAATTGATCTTCGGGTTTTAATTGTGTTAACCAATAGGCAATGCCAGTATAGTCATTGGCATCAATAGCAAGGCGAATGCGTTTTTCAACTAATGCTGTGTCATGATATTTAGCAATATAATTATCACGCCATTTTATTTGTTTATCTGTTGCCGAATCATTAAAGTAACTGTTAGCTAAACTTTTTTGTAATTGAATGTGTTCAGCTTTATTTAATTTTTGTTGTTTCACTAATTGAGGTAATAATTTTTCAGCAAAATTCGTATCGATTCTTACTAAACGAGGAAAAAAAGCTAATACTACTTTTTTAGTAAAAGTACTTGCTTTAATGTTTTTAGCGAAATCTTGTAATTTTCGAGGATTATCAAATAAGCCAAGTAAATTGCTTTTTATAGTTTTATAATCTTCATCCAGTAAATTTGTTAGATAACGTGCTAGTTTAAGGTTATTAGATTCAATAGCTAATTCAATACGTAAAAGTATAGAGTTAGCTGTTCGTTTTCCTGCTTTTGCCCATGCATCAAGTAAAGGATCACATGTTGCAGGGAGCTCTCTTCCTGTTAACCATATTGATTCAATAGTATTTAACACAGATTCATTATTATTTCCTTGTTGTAATAAAGCATATTGATAGCGGCAATTGGATGCAATTGAAGTATCTTTGGTAAAAGAAACAATTGCATTCCAATCTTGACGATTAGTTAATTCTGCTAAGTAAGACTGAATTAATACAGCAGTTAAAGGAAAATCATTGTATTGATTGACAAAGTCATTTACCATATCCGTCGAGACAGTTGTGATATTTTTTTTATAAAACTGAGTAGCTGCATAGGGATAAAGTGGGTAATCCTTTAACGAATTAAGTAATGTTTTTTGTTCACCGAGGCTTAATGATTGATAAGAATTAAGCCATTTTTGATAGTTTGCTCTTAAATCTTGTTGAGAATTGCTTGCAATAGCATTCTTAGAAAGAATTAGTCCCACTATAAAAAAATAACGTAATACCATTTTCATTCTTTTAACTCCCACGTCAAAATGGCTTATAGATTAGCATATTATTGTATAATCCGTCGATATTGATGAAAAACTGGTTATTTAATTCCTACTAAAATACTCAACTAAATACTTGACTAAATTAAAAGGTTATATAAAATGTACTTTATCATGTTGAGGGGAATAATTAATGAAGTTGACATCAAAAGGGCGATATGCGGTAACTGCAATGCTGGATGTTGCGTTGCATTCTGATTCAGGTCCTGTATCACTTGCTGATATTTCAGAACGTCAAGAAATATCGCTTTCTTACCTTGAACAACTGTTCGCTCGTTTACGTAAAAATGGTTTGGTGCAGAGTGTTAGAGGTCCAGGTGGTGGTTATATACTTAGTCGTAGTATGGATCAAATTGCAATTAGTGCAATTGTTAAAGCTGTTGATGAAACAGTGCATGCGACAAAATGCCATGGCAAAGACGGATGTCAAGGTGGTGTTAGATGCCTAACACACACACTTTGGAATGATTTAAGTGAACGAATTGAAGATTTTTTAACAAGTATTACGTTAAGCGAGTTAGTCAATAATGAAGAAGTGAAAGAAGTAGCTAACCGACAAAGTAATATACAACACGTTCAAATTAATTAATAAAATAGAATACAGAATTTTTCATTGGGAGTAATTAATGAAACTACCTATTTATATGGATTATGCAGCAACAACGCCTGTAGATCCTAGAGTTGCTGAAAAAATGATGCAGTATTTAACGCCAGACGGTATATTCGGTAATCCAGCATCTCGTTCCCATAAATTTGGCTGGCAAGCTGAAGAAGCTGTTGATATTGCCCGTAATCAAATTGCCGATCTTATTGGTGCTGATTCACGCGAAATTGTTTTTACTTCAGGGGCAACTGAAGCAGATAATTTAGCAATCAAAGGTGCTGCTCATTTTAATCAAGCCAAAGGTAAGCACATTATTACTTGTAAAACGGAGCACAAGGCCGTGCTTGATACTTGTCGCCAACTTGAGCGAGAAGGTTATGAAGTGACTTATTTAACGCCAGAATCCGATGGGATTCTTGATCTTGATAAACTTGCTGCAGCTATACGTAGTGATACAACAGTTGTATCAATTATGCATGTCAATAATGAAACGGGTGTAATACAAGACATCGAAAAAATTGGTGAGATGTGCCGTGAAAGAGGCATTGTTTTTCATGTTGATGCAACTCAGTCTGTTGGTAAATTACCAATTGATGTAGCTAATTTACAAGTTGATTTAATGTCATTTTCAGGCCATAAGATTTATGGGCCAAAAGGTATTGGCGGACTTTATGTAAGACGTAAACCACGTGTACGTATTGAAGCGCAAATGCATGGTGGTGGTCATGAACGAGGTATGCGCTCTGGTACTTTACCTGTGCATCAAATTGTGGGTATGGGGGAAGCATATCATATAGCTAAACAAGAGATGGCAACTGAAATGCCTCGTTTATTAGCCTTAAAGAATCGTTTATGGAATGGCTTAAAAGACATTGAAGAGGTTTATTTAAATGGTTCTTTGGAGCACAGTGTGCCAAATATCCTGAATGTGAGTTTTGCTTACATTGAAGGTGAATCGTTGATGATGGCTTTAAAAGATTTAGCTGTTTCATCTGGTTCTGCATGCACATCTGCTAGCTTAGAGCCGTCTTATGTATTACGAGCATTAGGGCTTAATGATGAACTTGCTCATAGTTCAATTCGTTTTTCTCTTGGTCGTTTCACAACGGAAGAAGAGATTGATTATGTTATTAAATTAATTAAACAATCTATCGGAAAATTAAGAGATTTATCGCCGCTTTGGGAAATGTTTAAAGATGGCGTTGATTTAACAAAGATTAAATGGTCAGCACATTAAAATTGGGAGTAAATTATGGCATATAGTGAAAAAGTCGTTGATCATTATGAAAACCCACGTAATGTTGGTTCGTTTGATCAAAATGATCCTAATGTTGGTAGTGGTATGGTTGGTGCACCAGCGTGTGGTGATGTGATGCGTCTACAAATCAAAGTGAATGATAACGGTATTATTGAAGATGCTAAGTTTAAAACTTATGGTTGTGGTAGTGCGATTGCATCGAGTTCTTTGGTTACAGAATGGATAAAAGGTAAATCATTAGACGAAGCAAAAGCTATTAAAAATACGGATATTGCTAAAGAACTTGCTTTACCTCCGGTTAAAATTCACTGCTCAATTCTAGCGGAAGATGCAATTAAAGCTGCTATTGATGATTATAAAACCAAAAAAGGACAACGTTAATGGCAATCACATTGACTAATAGCGCAGCTGATCGTGTTCAAGCTTTTTTGGCTAATCGTGGAAAGGGCATTGGGTTACGATTAGGTGTTAAAACATCGGGTTGCTCTGGTATGGCTTACGTTTTAGAGTTTGCCGATGTGATTAATGATGATGATAGTGTTTTTGAAGATAAACATGTCAAAGTTATCGTGGATAAAAAAAGTTTAGTTTATATTGATGGTACTGAACTTGATTTTGTTAAAGAAGGATTAAATGAAGGTTTCAAGTTTAATAATCCTAATACGAAGAACGAATGTGGTTGTGGCGAAAGCTTTAATGTGTAATTGGACACAATAATTATGGTTAATTACTTCGAGCTATTTAGTTTGCCAGTTCAATTGCCGGTTGATGTCGCTCAACTAACAACTCATTATCAGCAATTGCAAAAGCAATATCACCCAGATAACTTTGCTGTTGTAAATGATATTGATAAAGTGGCAATTGTTCAAAAGTCAGCAATCATTAATGATGGTTATCATACGTTAAAAAATCCTATTAAAGCCGCTGAGTATTTTTTATCTCTACAAGGTTTTGATGTAGCAACTGAACAAAGTATTATTCATGATACTGATTTTTTAATGGAGCAATTTGTTTTACGTGAAAGACTTGATGATATCGAAAGTAAAGATAATTTTGAATTATTAGATGATTTTTATGCGGAAATTGTTGCTCGTCAAAAGATAGTCTATAACGAATTATTACAATTTATTGCTAATCAAGATTGGTCAAAAGCACTTAATCAGATCTATAAAATTCGCTATTTTGCCAGATTGATTGAACAAATCGAAAAGTTACAAGAAAAGCAATTTGATTTATAATTTAAGATAAGTAACGTATCGATAGAGATAGATTAAATGGTATTATTACAGATCAGCGAACCAGGACAAACTCCACTACCACATCAGCGCCGCCTTGCTGTGGGAATTGATCTTGGTACAACTAACTCATTAGTAGCAACAGTACGAAGCGGACAAGCAGAGGTATTGCATGATCTAGAAGGTAATCCGCTATTGCCATCCGTTGTGCATTATGGCGTCGATCATGATGATAACTCTGTTATCACGATTGGGACAAATGCCAAAGAAAATGCTGTGAATGATCCGCAAAATACAGTTAGCTCTATTAAGCGATTAATGGGGCGAAGTTTATCTGATATAGATTCATCACAATTTCCATATACTTTTTCACAAACTGAAAATGGGGTTCCTTTATTAAATTTGCCTAATGAGCAAGTAAATCCAATACAAGTTTCATCAGAAATTTTGATAGCGTTAACTGAGCGAGCAAAAGAGAGCTTGCAAGGTGAAATTGATGGCACGGTTATTACTGTGCCGGCTTATTTTGATGAGGCACAACGGCAAGCAACAAAAGATGCGGCAAAATTAGCCGGTTTGCATGTATTGCGCCTACTTAATGAACCTACAGCAGCTGCAATTGCGTACGGCTTAGATTCAGGAAAGGAAGGTATAATTGCTGTTTATGATTTGGGTGGTGGTACTTTTGATATTTCTATTTTACGATTAAATAAAGGTGTTTTTGAAGTTCTAGCAACAAGTGGTGATTCAGCTCTTGGCGGTGATGATTTTGATCGGTTACTTGCTGACTATATAAAAGAGAAATTAGGATTAACTAATAATATAGACCCTTATATTAATCAAAAAATCAGCAACCAAGCTACTAAAATAAAGATTTTACTAAGTGAACAAGACTCGGCTGTATTTTCTCTTCATAATCAATCCTTGACTATTACTCGCCAGCAATTTCAACAATTAATTGATCCATTGGTTAAACGTACTTTGGCTGTTTGTCGCCGTGCGTTAAAAGATGCCGAAGTTAATGTGGATGAAGTAGTTGAAATTGTTATGGTTGGTGGATCTACTCGTGTGCCATTAGTGCGAGAATTAGTAGGGCATTATTTTAAAACTAATCCCTTAATATCTATCGATCCTGATAAAGTAGTTGCTATCGGTGCAGCTATTCAGGCCGATATTTTGGTTGGCAATAAACCCGATTCTGATATGTTATTGCTTGATGTTATCCCATTGTCGTTAGGCATTGAGATCATGGGTGAATTGGTCGAAAAAATTATTCCACGTAATAGTACAATTCCGTGTGCAAGAGCTCAAGAGTTTACCACTTTTAAAGATGGCCAAACTGCGATGATGGTTCATGTTTTACAAGGAGAACGTGAAAGTGTTGCTGATTGTCGATCTTTGGCTCGTTTTACTCTGCAAGGTATTCCACCGATGCCAGCTGGTGGCGCACACATTAAGGTGACTTTCCAAGTTGATGCTGATGGTTTATTAAGCGTAACAGCAATGGAAAAATCAACGGGTATTGAAGCTGCTATTGAAGTAAAACCTTCATATGGACTAACTGATAATGAAATTGCCAATATGATTCAAGATTCAATCAGTTACGCAGAGCAAGATAAACAGATTCGAATGCTTGCCGAACAAAAAGTTGAGGCTGCTAGAGTGCTTGAAAGCTTACAAAGTGCCTTAGATAAAGATGCTGACTTATTAAATGAAAGTGAATTAAACCATATTTTAGTTGCTAAGCATCAATTACAAGCTGTAAGTGAGTCAAATGACAGTTATGCAATTGAGAAACAAATTAAAATTGTTGATAAAGTAACACAAAATTTTGCAGCTAAGCGAATGGATAGGTCAATTCGTCATGCTTTAACTGGTCATAGCGTCGATGATATTTAACTAACGAGATTATTATGCCAAAAATTACATTTTTACCTAATGCTGATCTTTGTCCTGAAGGCAAAACTGTTGAAGCCGAAGAAGGTGAATCTATTTTAGAAGTAGCATTGCGCAATGATATTGAAATTGAGCATGCTTGCGAAATGTCATGTGCTTGTTCTACATGCCACTGTATTGTTCGCAAAGGATTTGATTCTCTAGGCGAAAGTGATGAGCAAGAAGATGACATGCTAGATAAAGCTTGGGGTGTTGAACCTCATAGCCGCCTAAGCTGCCAAGCGCGTGTTACAAACGAAGATTTAGAGGTTGAGATTCCAAGATATACTCTTAACCATGCCAAAGAAGATCATTAGTAAGTCACTTTGTAGTGACTTACTACCTCATTATTATTTTATTAACAAATAAGACGCTATTTAATAGCGTCAAATCTAATCAAAAAAGTGTGCGATAAAAATTTTATTATTTATTAAACAAGTCATTTATTAATAATTATTCCTTGCATTAGTTGTTTATTTACGTATAATTATTAGCACTTTACTTACTGACTTATCAGTGGTAAATGCATACAACGGTATAATTAATATGTAAAATTATTGAATTATATCAACAATACTTCCGATATGGGAGTTACGAAAAGAACGGATTACACTCTCCTGTCAATCGAAACAGGGTAAGAGGAGTAGTCTTTTGTTATAACTTTTAAATAGTGGAGCTCTGGTCTCATGTCGAACCAAAGAATCCGTATCCGGTTAAAAGCGTTTGATCATCGTTTGATTGATCAATCAACTGCTGAAATTGTAGAAACTGCGAAGCGCACAGGTGCGCAGGTTCGTGGTCCTATTCCATTACCGACACGCAAAGAGCGTTTTACTGTATTGATTTCTCCGCACGTGAATAAAGATGCGCGCGATCAATATGAAATTCGCACTCATAAACGTCTAGTTGATATTGTTGAGCCAACTGAAAAAACAGTTGATGCTTTAATGCGCCTAGATCTTGCTGCCGGTGTTGATGTGCAGATCAGTTTAGGTTAATCCTAGGCTGTATGATTGAGAGGTCGAAACAATGATTGGTTTAATCGGTCGTAAAGTAGGAATGACACGAATCTTCACTGAAGAAGGTGTTTCTATTCCTGTCACCGTAGTTGAAGTTCAAAGTAACCGCGTTACTCAAGTTAAAACACTTGAAAATGATGGTTATCAAGCTATTCAGGTTACCACTGGTAGCAAAAAAGCAAGTCGAGTAAATAAACCTGAAGCAGGTCATTTCGCTAAGGCTGGCGTTGAAGCTGGTCGTGGTCTATGGGAATTTCGTTTTGAACAAGGCGAATTTAATGTAGGTCAAAGTATTAACGTTGATATTTTCACTGACGTTAAAAAAGTTGATGTTACTGGGACATCTAAAGGTAAAGGTTTTGCTGGCGTTACTAAGCGCTGGAATTTCCGCACTCAAGATGCAACACATGGTAACTCTTTGGCACATCGTGGTCATGGTTCTATCGGTCAAAACCAAACCCCAGGTAAAGTGTTCAAAGGTCGTAAAATGGCAGGTCACCTAGGTAATGAACGTGTAACTGTTCAAAACTTAGATATTGTACGTGTTGATGCAGAACGTAACCTTTTATTAATTAAAGGTGCAGTACCAGGTGCAATCAATAGTGACGTAATTGTTAAACCGGCAATCAAGGCTTAACGTCGAGGAGATAGAGATGGAATTAGTAGTAAAAGACGCGAAAGCGCTTTCTGTTTCCGAAACTACCTTCGGACGTGAGTTTAATGAAGCGTTAGTTCATCAAGTAGTTGTTGCTTATGCATCTGCTGCTCGTCAGGGTTCTCGCGCACAAAAAACTCGTGCAGAAATCGCTGGTTCAGGTAAAAAACCATGGCGTCAAAAAGGTACCGGTCGTGCTCGTTCAGGTTCTATTAAGAGCCCAATCTGGCGTAGTGGTGGTGTAACATTTGCAGCAAAACCACAAGATCATAGCCAAAAAGTTAACCGTAAAATGTATCGTGGTGCATTAAAGAGTATTTTCTCTGAATTAGTGCGTCAAGAACGTTTAATTGTAGTTGAAACATTTACTGTTGAAGCACCTAAGACTAAATTATTAATTCAGAAATTAAATGATATGAATCTTAATGATGTTCTTATCATCACATCTGAAGTTGATGAAAATCTTTTCTTAGCAGCACGTAACTTATATAAAGTTGATGTGCGTGATGTGGCAGGTATTGATCCAGTTAGTTTGATTGCATTTGACAAAGTAGTTATCACTGTTGATGCCGTTAAACAAGTAGAGGAGATGTTAGCATGATTCGTGAAGAGCGTCTGCTTAAAGTCCTGCGAGCACCACATGTTTCTGAAAAAGCATCCATTTCAATGGAAAAAACAAATACATTAGTATTAAAAGTTGCTAAAGATGCTACTAAGAGAGAGATTAAAGCCGCAGTTGAACAACTATTTGAAGTTAAAGTAGATGACGTTAATACACTTGTTGTTAAAGGCAAAGTTAAGCGTCGTGGTCAACAAATCGGTCGCCGTAGCGACTGGAAAAAAGCTTACGTAACTTTAGCAGAAGGTCAAAATTTAGACCTTACTGGCGTCGCTGAGTAATTCGGAGGAGTAAGAACAATGGCAGTTGTTAAATGTAAACCTACATCTCCGGGTCGTCGCCACGTTGTTAAGGTGGTTAACCCAGAGTTGCATAAAGGTAAACCTTATGCACCATTGCTTGATTCAAAAAGCAAAACTGGTGGTCGCAATAATAATGGTCGAATCACTACTCGTCATATCGGCGGTGGTCATAAACAGCATTACCGTATTGTTGACTTTAAGCGAAATAAAGATGGTATTCCAGCGGTTGTTGAGCGTTTGGAATATGATCCAAACCGTAGTGCAAATATTGCATTAATTTTATATAAAGACGGTGAGCGTCGTTATATTTTAGCGCCTAAAGGCTTAAAAGCAGGTGATCAGATCCAATCTGGTGTTGATGCATCAATTAAAACAGGTAACTGTTTACCAATGCGCAATATTCCAGTCGGTTCTACCGTACATAATATTGAAATGAAACCAGGTAAAGGCGGACAACTTGCTCGCTCTGCTGGTAGTTATGTTCAAATCGTTGCACGTGATGGTGCTTATGTAACATTACGTTTGCGTTCAGGTGAAATGCGTAAAGTATTATCTGATTGCCGTGCTACTATCGGTGAAGTAGGTAATTCAGAGCATATGCTTCGCGTATTAGGTAAAGCGGGTGCGACGCGTTGGCGTGGTGTTCGTCCTACTGTTCGTGGAACAGCAATGAACCCGGTAGACCATCCACATGGTGGTGGTGAAGGTCGTAACTTTGGTAAACATCCTGTGTCTCCATGGGGTCAAAAAGCCAAAGGATTGAAAACGCGTAGCAACAAACGTACTGATAAGTATATTGTTCGCCGTCGCAATAAGAAATAATTAATATAGAGGATTAGCTATGCCACGTTCTCTCAAGAAGGGTCCTTTTATTGACCTACACTTGCTGAAGAAGGTAGAGAAAGCGGTGGAAAGCGGGGACAAGAAACCAATTCGTACTTGGTCCCGTCGTTCAACGATCTTTCCTAATATGATCGGCTTGACCATCGCTGTCCATAATGGTCGTCAGCACGTTCCAGTTTATGTTTCCGATGAAATGGTTGGGCATAAATTGGGTGAATTCGCGCCGACTCGTACTTATCGCGGCCACGCGGCGGATAAGAAAGCTAAGAAGAAATAAGTAGGAGAAAGAGATGGAAACAATTGCAAAGTACCGCCACGCTCGTTCTTCTGCACAAAAAGTTCGCTTAGTTGCAGATCTAGTTCGCGGTAAAAATGTGTCTCAGGCACTTGATATTTTAACATACACCAATAAAAAAGCGGCTGTACTTGTTAAAAAAGTATTAGAGTCTGCTATTGCTAATGCAGAGCATAACGATGGTGCTGATATTGATGATCTAAAAGTTGCGAAAATTTTCGTAGACGAAGGCCCAACCATGAAGCGCATTATGCCTCGTGCGAAAGGTCGTGCAGATCGCATTTTGAAGCGTACGAGTCACATTACCGTGATCGTCTCAGATCGCTAGGCTGGAGAATAGCAATGGGTCAAAAAGTAAATCCAAATGGTATCCGACTAGGCATTGTTAAGCCTTGGACATCTACATGGTATTCGGGTACAAAGACATTCGCTGATAATTTAGAAAGTGATTTTAGGGTGCGTGAGTTCTTGAATAAAGAATTAGCTCAAGCATCAATTTCTAAAATTGTGATCGATCGTTCAGCAGAAACTAACGTTCGCATTACTATTCATACTGCTCGTCCGGGTATTGTGATTGGTAAAAAAGGTGAGGACGTTGAAAAATTACGTAATGCCGTAGCTTCTATTGTCAATAAATACAAAGACAAAAGAGAAAAACGTGATGTTGCAGTGCAAATTAATATTGCTGAAGTTCGTAAACCTGAACTAGATGCTAAATTAGTTGCAGATAGCATCACTTCTCAGCTTGAACGCCGTGTTATGTTCCGTCGTGCTATGAAACGAGCGGTTCAAAATGCAATGAAAGCAGGTGCTAAAGGTATCAAAGTTGAAGTAAGTGGTCGTTTAGGCGGCGCTGAAATTGCTCGTAGCGAATGGTATCGTGAAGGTCGAGTACCTTTACATACATTACGAGCTGATATTGACTATGGTTTATCTGAAGCATTAACTACCTATGGTATTATTGGTGTTAAAGTGTGGATCTTCAAAGGTGAGATCCTTGGTGGTATGGCTGCCGTTGAACAAGCAGAAAAACAACCTGCTGCTCAACCGAAAAAGCAGCGCAAAGGCCGAAAACAATAAGGAGCGTCGCTGATGTTACAACCAAAGCGTACAAAATTCCGTAAAGTGCACAAGGGCCGCAATCGTGGTCTTGCTGTGAGTACTGACGTTAGTTTCGGTACATTCGGTCTTAAGGCTGTGGGTCGTGGTCGTTTGACTGCGCGCCAGATCGAAGCAGCACGTCGTGCAATGACTCGTGCAGTTAAGCGTCAAGGTAAAATCTGGATTCGAGTTTTCCCTGATAAGCCAATTACTGAAAAGCCACTTGAAGTGCGTATGGGTAAAGGTAAGGGTAACGTTGAATACTGGGTTGCTCAGATTCAACCGGGTAAAGTCCTTTATGAGATGGACGGAGTACCGGAAGAAGTTGCTCGTGAAGCATTTGCGTTGGCAGCTGCAAAACTGCCAATTAAAACCACCTTTGTAATTAAGACGGTGATGTAAATGAAAGCAAAAGAGCTACGCGAAAAAAGCGTTGAAGAGTTAAATACTGAACTTCTTAATTTATTACGTGAGCAATTTAACTTACGTATGCAATTAGCTGGAGGTCAGTTGACACAGACTCATATGTTAAAGCAAGTGCGTCGTAATGTTGCACGTGTTAAGACATTAATAACTGAGAAGGCGGGTGCGTAATATGACTACTGAAGTAAAAATTCGTACTCAGCAAGGTCGTGTTATTAGCGACAAAATGGATAAATCCATTACTGTGGCTATTGAACGTAAAGTGAAGCATCCGTTATATGGTAAGTTCATAAAACGTACGACTAAATTGCATGTACATGATGAAAACAACGAGTGTGGTATTGGGGATACTGTAGAAATTAAAGAGTGTCGTCCGTTATCAAAAACGAAATCTTGGACTCTTGTTCGAATCGTAGAAAAAGCGGTGATTTAATCTATTTGATTAAAAACCGAACATAATATAATAAGCGGCTAATCGTAGCCGTTTATTTTATGCTATCCATTTTATTTGAGTGGTGTTATACTATGTGCCCTCACATATATGTGGTTTTTTGGTTGTCTATTCTTATCCATGGTTGTTGAGGTGGATGAAGGTAGATTAGACAATAATTTATTTAAACGGAGCATTAAAATGATCCAAGAACAGACTAGGCTCGATGTTGCTGATAATTCTGGCGCACGTAGCGTAATGTGTATCAAGGTTCTCGGTGGATCGCACCGTCGTTATGCAGCGGTAGGTGATATCATCAAAGTTACCATTAAAGAAGCAATTCCACGTGGTAAAGTTAAAAAAGGTGATGTTCTTAAAGCTGTTGTCGTGCGAACTAGAAAAGGTGTTCGTCGCCCTGATGGTTCTGTCATTCGTTTCGATCGTAATGCTTGTGTTATTTTAAATAATAACAGTGAGCAACCGATTGGTACGCGTATTTTTGGACCGGTCACTCGTGAACTTCGTTCAGAGAAGTTTATGAAGATCATTTCATTAGCACCAGAAGTACTTTAAGGAGCGGGAAATGGCAGCGAAAATCCGTCGAGATGATGAAGTTATCGTGTTAACTGGTAAAGATAAAGGTAAGCGCGGTAAAGTGAAAAGCGTTTTGTCTACTGGTAAAGTGATTGTTGAGGGTATTAACTTGGTGAAAAAACACCAAAAACCTGTACCGGCACTGAATCAAGAAGGTGGAATTGTTGAGAAAGAGGCAGCAATTAATGTTTCTAATGTGGCAATTTATAATCCTGAAACAGACAAAGCAGATCGTGTAGGCTTTCGTTTTGAAGACGGTAAAAAAGTCCGTTTTTATAAGTCTACTAATAAGTTAATCAATTAAGTAATTTGGAGTGTACGATGGCGAAACTGCATGATTACTACAAAACACAGGTAGTAAATAAGCTGCAAGAACAGTTTGGCTACAAATCTGTCATGCAAGTCCCTCGGATCGAAAAGATCACCTTGAATATGGGTGTGGGTGAAGCAATTACTGATAAGAAATTATTAGATAATGCTGTTGCAGATTTAGCTGCAATCAGTGGTCAAAAACCACTAGTCACTAAAGCACGCAAATCAGTTGCTGGTTTTAAAATCCGTCAAGGGTATCCTATTGGTTGTAAAGTCACTTTACGTGGCGAACGTATGTGGGAGTTTTTTGAACGTCTAGTTTATATTGCCCTTCCTCGCACCCGAGATTTTCGTGGTCTAAGCGCAAAATCTTTTGATGGTCGTGGTAATTATAGCATGGGTGTTCGTGAGCAAATCGTTTTCCCTGAAATCGATTATGATAAAGTTGATCGTGTTCGTGGTTTAGATATTACTATCACAACAAGTGCACAATCAAATGAAGAAGGCCGAGCTTTATTATCTGCCTTTAACTTCCCATTTCGTAAGTAAGGTAGGGTATAATGGCTAAACAATCAATGATTGAACGCGATAAGAAACGCGTTAAGCTAGCAGAAAAATATTTTGCAAAGCGTCAAGAATTAAAAGCGATTATCTCTGATCTTAATGCATCAGATGAAGATCGTTGGAATGCAGTGCTTAAATTGCAAACGCTTCCTCGTGATTCTAGTCCATCACGTCAACGTCGTCGTTGTCGTCAAACAGGTCGTCCTCATGGCGTCCTTCGTAAGTTTGGTTTAAGCCGTATTAAGGTTCGTGAGTCAGCCATGCGTGGTGAGATTCCTGGTCTTAAAAAGGCAAGTTGGTAATCAGGGGAGTGTTATAGATGAGCATGCAAGATCCTATAGCAGATATGTTGACCCGTATTCGTAACGGTCAAGCTGCGAATAAAGTTGCAGTCACCATGCCTTCCTCTAAGCTAAAAGTGGCAATTGCCAATGTGCTAAAAGAAGAAGGTTACATCGGGGACTATAAAATTGTTGGTGACACTAAGCCGGAACTGGAAATTACACTTAAGTATTTCCAAGGTAAAGCTGTTGTAGAGAGCATTAAACGTGTTAGTCGTCCAGGTTTACGTATTTATAAGCGTAAAGATGAATTGCCAAAAGTTATGGCAGGACTAGGTATCGCAGTTGTTTCTACTTCTAAAGGTGTTATGACTGATCGAGCAGCACGCCAAGCAGGTCTTGGTGGTGAAATTATCTGCTACGTAGCGTAAGGGAGAAAAAAATGTCTCGTGTTGCAAAAGCACCTGTCGTTATTCCTGCTGGCGTAGAGGTAAAACTCAATGGTCAGGTAATTACGATTAAAGGTAAAAATGGCGAGTTAACTCGTACAATAAATAATGCTGTTGTTATTAATCAAGAAGAAGGACAAATTAAATTTGCCCCTCGAGATGGTTTTGCTAATGCTTGGGCTCAAGCAGGTACCGCTCGGGCGTTAATTAATGCAATGGTTATTGGTGTTACTGAAGGTTTTACTAAAAAACTTCAGCTAGTTGGTGTCGGTTATCGTGCACAAGTTAAAGGTAGTGAAATTGGTTTATCTCTTGGATATTCTCATCCAATTGAGCATCAGCTACCTGCAGGTGTAACCGCTGAATGTCCTTCTCAAACTGAGATAGTTCTGAAAAGTGCTGATAAACAGTTAATTGGACAAGTTGCAGCAGATATCCGTGCTTATCGTCGTCCTGAGCCTTATAAAGGTAAAGGTGTTCGTTACGCAGATGAAGTTGTGCGTACTAAAGAAGCTAAGAAAAAGTAAGGTAACACTATGGATAAGAAATCAGCTCGTATCCGTCGTGCAACTAAAGCGCGTCGCAAGATGCATGAACTACTTGCAACTCGCTTGGTGGTTCATCGCACTCCGCGTCATATTTATGCGCAGATTATCGCACCAAACGGATCAGAAGTACTGGCAGCTGCTTCTACTTTAGAAAAAGCTATCAGAGAAAGTTTAAAATACACCGGAAACAAAGATGCAGCAGCAGCAGTTGGTAAAGTAATTGCAGAGCGTGCATTAGCGAAGGATATAAAAGAAGTTTCTTTTGATCGTTCAGGTTTCCAATATCATGGTCGAGTTCAGGCGCTAGCAGATGCTGCTCGCGAAGCTGGCCTACAGTTCTAAGGTAGGAGTTAAAGATGTCAAACATCGAAAAACAAGCTGGTGAACTGCAGGAAAAACTAATCGCAGTTAACCGAGTTTCTAAAACCGTAAAAGGTGGTCGTATTTTTAGTTTTTCTGCACTAACAGTTGTTGGTGACGGTAATGGCCGCGTAGGTTTTGGATATGGTAAGGCACGTGAAGTGCCAGCAGCAATCCAAAAAGCAATGGAAAAAGCACGTCGTAATATGATTAATGTTGCTTTAAACAATGATACTTTACAGCATCCAGTTAAAGGTGCTCATACAGGTTCTCGTGTTTATATGCAACCAGCATCAGAAGGTACTGGTATTATTGCCGGTGGTGCAATGCGTGCCGTTTTAGAAGTTGCTGGAGTTCGTAACGTTCTAGCTAAAGCATATGGTTCTACTAACCCAATTAATGTGGTTCGTGCAACGATTGATGGCTTAGAAAATATGAAATCACCAGAAATGGTTGCTGCTAAGCGTGGTAAAACCGTCGAAGAAATTTTGGGGTAATTAGCCATGGCAAAAACAATTAAAATTACACAAACGCGTAGTTCTATTGGTCGTCTACCGAAGCATAAAGCAACGTTAGTTGGTTTAGGATTGCGCCGTATTGGTCATACTGTTGAACGTGAGGATACTCCTGCAATTCGAGGTATGGTGAACCAAGTTTATTACATGGTTAAAGTGGAGGAGTAATAGTAATGCGTTTAAATACTTTATCTCCTGCTGAAGGTTCAAAGCATGCATCTAAACGTTTAGGTCGAGGAATCGGTTCTGGTTTAGGTAAAACTGGTACTCGTGGTATTAAAGGTCAAAAATCTCGTTCAGGTGGTGGCGTGCGTCGCGGCTTTGAAGGTGGTCAAATGCCTTTATATCGTCGTTTACCTAAATTTGGTTTTACCTCACGTAAGGCACAAGTTACGGCACAAGTTCGTCTTTCTGATTTAATGAAAGTCGAAGGTGAAATTGTTGATCTGAATAGCTTGAAAGTTGCTAATGTGATTAATTCACAAATTGAATATGCGAAGATTATGTTATCTGGCGAAGTAACAAAACCAGTAACAGTTCGTGGTATTCGAGTAACTAAAGGTGCAAAAGCTGCAATTGAAGCTGCTGGCGGAAAAATTGAGGAATAAGTAGAAAAATGGCAAAGCAACCAGGATTAGATTTTCAAAGTACACGTGGTGGTAGTGGGGAGTTGCAAAAACGATTAATGTTTGTGCTATTGGCGCTAATTGTTTTTCGTTTAGGTTCTTACATCCCTGTTCCTGGTATTGATACTAAAGCGTTATCGGATTTACTAACACAAGCATCATCAAATGGTATTGTGGGTATGTTCAATATGTTCTCTGGTGGTGCTTTAAGCCGTGCTTCAATTTTTGCATTAGGTATAATGCCTTATATTTCTGCATCAATTATTGTACAGTTATTAACGGCAATTAGTCCTAAGTTAGCAGAATTGAAGAAAGAAGGTGAATCAGGGCGTAAGAAAATTAGTCAATATACACGCTATGGTACATTAGCTTTAGCGATTGTGCAGTCGATTGGTATTGCAACTGGTTTACCAAACATTCCTGGCTATGGTCATGTGGTGATTAATCCTGGATTTTCTTTCTATTTTATTGCATCGGTTAGTTTAATTACTGGCACTATGTTTCTTATGTGGCTCGGCGAGCAGATTACAGAGCGAGGCGTAGGTAATGGAATTTCAATCATTATCTTTGCTGGTATTGTGGCTGGTCTTCCTCATGCAATATATGAAACAATTGAACAAGCTCGTTCTGGAAATTTACATCCGATTTTATTGTTAGTTGTTGCAGCATTAGTGATTGGTGTGACTTATTTTGTTGTATTTGTTGAACGCGGTCAGCGACGAATAGTTGTTAACTACGCACAACGCCAACAAGGCCGTCGTATCTATGCGGCACAATCGTCACACTTACCATTAAAGATTAATATGGCAGGGGTTATTCCTGCAATATTTGCCTCAACAATTGTTATGTTACCATCTATGATGGCTTCTTGGTTTCAAGGAGATGGGGAAGGATGGAGATATATTATTGTGCTTATTGGACAATATTTCTCACATGAACAACCGTTATATATAATCTTTTTTGCGGCAGCGATTATCTTTTTTTGTTTCTTTTATACAGCGTTGGTTTTCAACCCAAGAGAAACCGCTGAACAATTAAAAAAATCTGGTGCATTTATTCCAGGTATCCGCCCAGGTGAACAAACATCTAAGTATATTGACAAAGTAATGACACGTTTAACGCTAATTGGCGCTATTTACATTACTTTTGTATGTTTGGTCCCAATGTTTATGACAAGTGCAATGAAAGTTCCTGTTCAATTCGGTGGAACTTCTTTATTAATTGTTGTTGTTGTAATCATGGATTTTATGGCACAAGTACAGACTTTAATGATGCCAAATCGTTATGAGTCAGTGTTAAAGAAAGCGAATCTTAAAGGCTATGGCCGATAAGTTAGCCCGAAGTTACGGAGAAAAAAATGAAAGTTCGTGCTTCAGTCAAGAAATTATGCAGAAATTGTAAAATCATTAAACGCAATGGTATTGTTCGAGTTATTTGCGTTGAAGGTAAACACAAACAACGTCAAGGTTAATTATTTAACTGTAAAGTTGAAATTTTGTATATTTTACTTGCCAAAGTATAGTAAAGCTGGCTAGAATAGCCAGCCTAATTTATTTGTAAACTCACTATTTGAGTATCCTGAAAACGGGCTTTTCAGTATGGTGAGTTTGCTAACATTAACAAAAAAAGGAGTGCATAGTGGCCCGTATAGCAGGCATTAACATTCCTGATCAGCAACATGCTGTAATTGCTTTACAAGCAATTTATGGTATCGGAAATACCCGTGCTAAGACAATTTGCGCTGAAGCTGGTATTCCTGAGAATGTTAAGATCAGAGAACTATCTGAAGATCAGATTGAAAAGTTACGCGAACAAGTCGCTAAATTTACTGTTGAAGGTGATTTACGTCGTGAAGTAACTATGAGTATCAAGCGTTTATTAGACCTTGGTTGTTATCGTGGCATGCGTCATCGTCGTGGACTTCCTGTCCGTGGTCAACGCACTAAGACTAACGCTCGTACCCGTAAGGGACCGCGTAAGCCAATCAAGAAATAATTGAGGTGATAAATAAATGGCAAAGACACCTGTTCGTACACGTAAACGTGTAAAAAAGCAAGTTTCTGATGGTGTAGCTCATATTCATGCATCATTTAACAATACAATCGTAACTATTACCGATCGACAAGGTAATGCGTTGGGTTGGGCAACCGCTGGTGGTTCTGGTTTCCGTGGCTCTCGTAAGTCGACTCCTTTTGCTGCTCAGGTTGCAGCAGAACGTTGTGCTGAAGCTGTAAAAGATTACGGAATTAAGAATCTGGAAGTTATGGTAAAAGGACCTGGTCCTGGTCGTGAGTCAACAATTCGTGCATTAAATGCTGCGGGTTATCGCATCACTAACATTACTGATGTTACTCCGATTCCTCATAACGGTTGTCGTCCACCAAAAAAACGTCGTGTTTAATTTTTATTAAACGCTGAATGTTTAGGATTATTGGAGAAATAAAATGGCAAGATATTTGGGACCAAAGCTCAAATTAAGTCGTCGTGAAGGTACAGATTTGTTTCTTAAATCTGGCGTTCGAGCGATTGACAGTAAATGTAAGTTAGAACAAGCTCCTGGGCAACATGGTGCGCGTAAACCGCGTTTATCAGATTATGGTGTTCAGTTACGTGAGAAACAGAAAGTTAGACGTATTTATGGAATTTTAGAACGTCAATTCCGTAATTACTATAAAAATGCTGCGCGTATTAAAGGCAATACAGGTGAAAACCTACTTGGTCTTTTAGAACGCCGCTTAGATAACGTTGTTTATCGTATGGGATTCGGTGCAACTCGTGCTGAAGCTCGTCAATTAGTTAGTCATAAAGCTGTTCTTGTTAATGGTCGCGTTGTAAATATTGCATCTTATCAGGTTTCACCAGAAGATGTGATTAGTGTTCGCGAAAAATCAAAAAAACAAGCACGTATTAAAGCTGCTTTAGAGCTAGCTGAACAACGTGAAAAACCAACTTGGTTAGAAGTTGATGCTGGCAAAATGGAAGGCGTATTTAAACGTCTACCAGAACGCTCAGATTTATCTGCTGACATCAACGAACATTTGATCGTCGAACTTTACTCTAAGTAAAGTTTAGCACTTAAGAGAGGACATAATGCAGGGTTCTGTAACAGAGTTTTTAAAACCTCACCTAGTTGATGTTGTTCAATACAGCCGGACTCATGCTAAAGTGACTTTAGAGCCACTTGAGCGAGGTTTTGGTCATACTTTAGGTAATGCACTACGCCGCATTTTATTATCATCTATGCCGGGATATGCAGTAACCGAAGTTGAAATTGACGGTGTTCTGCATGAGTATAGTACTAAAGAAGGCGTCCAAGAAGATGTACTTGATATTCTGCTTAATTTGAAAAAGTTAGCAGTGCGTGTGCATACTAAAGATGATGTTATGCTGACTTTAAATAAATCAGGTATTGGTGCTGTTACTGCATCTGATATCACTCATGATGGCGATGTTGAAATTGCCAACCCTGATTTAGTGATTTGTCATCTTACCGATGCCAATGCTTCAATTAGTATGCGTATTCGTGTACAACGAGGACGTGGTTATGTCCCTGCTTCTGCTCGCGTTAAGTCAGAAGATGAAGAGCGACCAATCGGTCGTTTATTGGTTGATGCTTGTTATAGCCCTATAGAGCGTATCGCTTATTCTGTTGATGCTGCTCGTGTGGAACAACGAACTGATTTAGATAAACTCGTCATCGATATGGAAACAAATGGTACTATCGATCCTGAAGAATCTATCCGTCGTGCATCAACTATTTTGGCTGAACAACTTGAAGCTTTCGTTGATTTACGCGATGTACGTCAACCAGAAGTGAAAGAAGATAAACCGGAATTTGATCCTATTCTTCTACGTCCAGTGGATGATTTAGAATTAACTGTTCGGTCTGCTAATTGCTTAAAAGCAGAAGCAGTTCATTATATTGGTGATTTAGTACAACGTACTGAAGTTGAGCTACTTAAAACCCCTAATCTTGGTAAGAAATCACTTACTGAAATTAAGGATGTACTCGCATCTCGTGGTTTATCCTTAGGCATGCGTCTTGAGAATTGGCCACCAGCAAGTATTGTTGAAGACTAAAATAAAATTTATATAAGAAGGATAAAGTTATGCGCCATCGTAAAAGTGGTCGTCAACTGAACCGAAATAGCAGCCATCGTCAAGCAATGTTTCGTAACATGACTAGTTCACTTGTTGAACATGAAATCATCAAAACTACATTGCCAAAAGCAAAAGAGTTGCGTCGTGTTGTTGAACCGTTAATTACGCTAGCCAAAAGCGATAGCGTAGCTAATCGCCGTCTGGCTTTTGCTCGTATCCGTGATAAAGATACAGTGAAAAAATTATTTTCAGAATTAGGTCCACGTTTTGCTACCCGCCCAGGTGGATATGTACGTATCTTAAAATGTGGATTCCGTAATGGAGATAATGCTCCAATGGCTTATATTGAATTAGTTGATCGCCCTGCAGCAGAAGCAGAAGCAGCAGCTGAATAAGATAATTAAATCATTGTATAAAAAACCCGGCTATATGCCGGTTTTTTATTGAAATAATATTCTGTTATTTAGTTTTTAATTACTCTAAGATTTATCATATCTTTATTTTCTATATTTCTTATATATTAACTAATTTTATAAAATAGCTCGACTATTTATGGCTACACCTTTAATAATGCTGTAGCTGTAAATAGTAATGAGTTTATCTATAATTTCACATATAATTTTTTATATGAGCTTAATATCGATGTTTTTCTTGTTTTGTATAAACATTAATAACAACAAAGTTTAAATATAAAAATTTAACGCTCTTTTTTAATTGCAATATTTAGTTATGGCTATATAAGCTTATATCGCATATTACAAATTATTTATCTAAAAAGAGTGATCAATAGTGAGGTGGAGGAGTTTCTTCTGATAAGTTAGCAATATTAGTAGATTGAGAAGCTTGAAGTTTTTGTGATAATAATATTAACTGCTCTTTTAATTTGCTTATATCGGCTTGTAAGTTTGTAACCATTTGATTAAGCTCATCAATGGTAATTTCCTGGAAAGCGATTTTAGTTTCTAATAGTTCAATTTGTTTTTTCATAAGATATTCACGTTTAGATATTGTATTGATTAGCAATGTTCTCTATTGTAAGTAAAAATAGCGATTAAATCCATCTGCGCTCAGCAAAAGAGACATATTCGCCTTTGCCGATAACAATATGGTCTATAACTCGAATATCAACTAATCTGCAAACCTCTTCTATTTTTTGAGTAAGATGACGATCTGCTTGACTCGGTTCTGCCATGCCTGAAGGGTGATTATGCGCTAAGATTAATGCAGCTGCATTATGTTGTAGTGCTCGTCTGACAATTTCACGAGGGTGGACTTCTACACAATTATAGGTACCAACAAACATCTCTTCAGATGAAATAACATGATGTTGATTATCTAAAAAAATCACCATAAAAATTTCACGATCTTTATTGGCTAAACGGCTAGCTAAATAGTGATGAGTTACTGATGGTGAAGAAAGTAAATTTTCGTGCGCCATTTTCACCTTTAAATAACGCGATGAAAGTTCAACAACTGCTTTTAATTGCGTATACTTAGCGGTACCTAAGCCATTTTTTTGGCAAAAATCTTGGTGACTTGCATTAATTAAATTATACAAGGAACCAAAATCATTTAATAAACTTTGTGACAACGCTAAAACAGGCAAATTACGGGTACCTGTTCGTAAAAATAGCGCCAATAGTTCAGCATCACTTAATGCTTCAACACCAAATTTTAATAGTTTTTCACGAGGCATTAATTGAGGATATTCTAAGGACATTGTACTTTTATTTAGTGATTAAAAGTAAATTATGACTGAATGATTGATTCAATAACCCCAAAAAAGGAAATATTCCGAGCAATTTCACAAAAAAATAAACCTTTTTTCACAATTTTGCAAAAAAAGAAAAAGCGCTATAAAGCGCTTTAAAATATCAATTTGCGATAAAACTAGTGACAGCCACATCCGCCATGACCACCGCCACAACAACCATGATTTTCATCATCTTGTTCATGATCATGACCACCACAACCGCAACCACCATGATCGTGTCCATGAGCACCATGAATATGACCGTGTGCGATTTCTTCTTCTGTTGCTTCACGAATCGCTAATACTTCAATATTAAATTTTAGATCTTGCCCTGCTAGCATATGATTACCATCAATGGTGATAGTATCGCCATCAATAGCCGTGATCTCAACTGGTAAAGAGCCCTGATCGGTATCGGCAAAAAAACGCATTCCCACTTCGAGTTGATCAACGCCTACAAACACATCACGAGGAACATTTTGTACAAGAGCATCATTAAAATCTCCGTAAGCATTAATTAGTTCAACGTCAAATTTATCACCAACTTGATGCCCTTCCAAAGCATTTTCTAGATCTTGTAATAAGTTACCCGCACCTTGCAAATACTCAAGTGGTGCAGTAGCTGTAGCTTCATCAACTAACACACCATCTTTAGTGCGCACTTGGTATGCCAAACTGACTACTTTATTTTTTGCTATTTTCATTTTTTCTCCAACAGACTTGTATTGAGCAAATTACTTTAGATTTTAGCGGAAAAAAGAAGTTATGTATTCTAAATTTTCTATTTTGTTCAAAACTAATAAAAGAATAACATAACGCAATAAAATAATAATTTGTTATTAACTACCATTAAAAAAGGCATCAAGATAATCGTTGATGCCCTTTTTTAGTGTTAAAAATCAATCTTATTTAAGTTCTAACTCATTCATTGCAGCAATGCTAAATCCACCATCGACATGAATCACTTCTCCAGTAATACCAGACGAAAGGTTTGAACATAAGAATGCTGCTGAATTCCCCACATCTTCTATTGTTACCGTACGACGGATTGGGGTTACTGATTCACAGTGAGATAGCATCTTTTTAAAATCTTTAATACCAGATGCTGCAAGTGTACGAATTGGACCTGCAGAAATCGCATTAACACGAATACCTTCTGGTCCCATTGCATTTGCCATATAGCGAACATTAGCTTCTAAAGATGCTTTAGCAAGCCCCATAACATTATAATTAGGAATTGCACGTTCAGCACCAAGGTAAGATAGGGTAACTAATGCTGAATTCGGATTTAACATTGAACGACAAGCTTTAGCCATAGCAACAAAACTATAAGAGCTGATATCATGAGCAATAGCGAACCCTTCACGTGTAACAGCATTAACATAATCGCCATCTAATTGATCACCAGGGGCAAAGGCAATAGCGTGGACAAAGCCATCGAATTTATCCCATGTATTTGCTAGCTCAGTAAATAAGTTAGTTATGCTTTCATCATGTGCGACATCACAAGGTAGAATGATTTTAGAACCAAAATCAGCAGCAAATTCTTCAACGCGTGCTTTTAATTTATCATTTTGGTAAGTGAAGGCTAATTCAGCACCTTCACGATGCATTGCTTGTGCAATACCGTAAGCAATAGAACGGTTACTTGCAACACCGGTAACGAGTATGCGTTTACCTGTTAAAAATCCCATAAATTTTTCCTCTATTATTTTACTATATAGTTTAGGATGACGATGATTATATGTTGATAAGGTCAACTTCGCCACTATAAATTTATTTTTCTTGGTTTTGTATTAGTCTTATCAATAATATATTGTTTATATCATCAATAATTGACTATAATAGTCAACTATTAGTTTACTAAAATAGTGATAATAAATTGAAAAACTTAATTTGTTATAAAACATTACCTATTTGGGATACCAAATCATTACCTCAATCGTTTCGCGAAAAACATAATACTCAAGCTGGTACATGGGCAAAGCTTCAGATCATAAAAGGGAGTATGGATTTTAAAATACTAACAAATCAAGGAGAATTAAAGTCTCAACATCATTATGATGTTGTCCACCAGCCACCATTTATTCCACCTCAGCAATGGCATTTTATTGATAAAGTATCGGATGATTTACAATGCCAACTGTCATTTTATTGTTTGGCAGAAGACTATACCCATAAAAAATACCAAATGACTAAAACTCATTCTGATGTACTAGCTACAGCCAGAATAATTCCTGCTGGTAAGGTTTTAGATTTCGGCTGTGGTTCAGGGCGTAATTCACTTTATTTGCAGCTATTAGGATTTGATGTGGATGCAGTAGATAAATCTGAACCGAGCATTAAAAACTTACAACAAGTGATTAATGAAGAAAAGCTAGAACATATTAAAGCTACAGTTTACGACATCAACCAAGCTAATTGGCAAGGTTCATATGACCTTATTATTTCAACGGTAGTGATGATGTTCTTACAGCCTGAAAAAGTTCCTGCTGTGCTTAATAATATGCAGACAATCACAAAATCGGGTGGTTATAATCTGATTGTAAGTGCCATGTCTACGAAAGACTACCCATGTTCTGTTGGATTTCCATTTACATTTAAAGAAAATGAACTCCATAGCTACTATCAAGATTGGGAAATCATAAAATACAATGAAGATATCGGTGAATTACATAAAACAGATATAAATGGTAATCGAATTAAATTAAGATTTGCCACGTTATTGGCAAAAAAGCCATAGTATTACAAGAATAAATATCCTGTAATATTTAGGCTTTATTGTCTAATATGCGCTAAAGTTTTTCGCCAATATTAAACCAAGATTGGCGAGAGTTTAATAAATCTTGGGGTAACATTGGTTTTTTGCCTGCAGGTTGGAGTTTTGTCATATTTAATGCATCTTTACTTGTTGCTATGCAAATCCCATTTTTATCGGCTTGTAAAATAGTACCAGCTGGTTTATTGTGTGATATTTTTACCACTTCGGCTTGCCATACTTTTATTGATTCGTTATTAACTTCAAAATAACTTACTGGCCATGGATTAAAAGCACGAACACAACGTTCAAGTTGCTCGGCAGGTAAATTCCAATCAAGTTTGGCTTCTTGCTTAGAGAGCTTTTGAGCATAGGTGGCTTTTGCTTCATCTTGCTTTTCTGGTTGAATTTTTCCTTCACTGATTAACGTTAATGTATTGAGTAAGCCTTGTGATCCTAATTTTGCTAATTTGTCATACAATGAAGCGCTTGTATCATTTGGTTCAATTGGGCAAGCAAGTTTATATAGCATATCGCCTGTATCAAGCCCTGCATCCATTTGCATAATAGTAATTCCTGTTTCTTGATCCCCAGCCCAGCAAGCACGTTGAATTGGTGCTGCACCACGCCAACGAGGTAGTAATGAACCATGCACATTTAAACACCCTAGTTTTGGCATATCAAGCAGAGCTTGAGGCAAAATAAGCCCATAAGCAACAACAATCATAATATCAGCATTAAGTTTATCGATGGTTCTTTGAATTTCTTCGGATCTAAGTGTTGTCGGTTGATAAATCGGCAGATTATTTTCAATAGCTAATTGCTTAACGGGACTTGCGGTTAATTTATTACCGCGACCTGCAGGGCGATCGGGCTGAGTAAAAACAGCAATTACATTGTGGTGTGAATTTATCAATGCTTTTAAATGGGTAGCTGCAAAATCAGGTGTTCCTGCAAAGATAACCTTTAATGGTTTAGTCAGATGTGGCATAAAATTTTATCCATAATCAAAAGAATCATGGTTATTATAACTAAAATTCTATTAGGAATCTTTAAATCGTAAGCATTATAGTTTGTTATCAGTGCCTCTATAAAATATTGAACTGAAAATAGAGAAATTAAAAACGCAAATTACCTTTAATCATACATTCTTTGCAGACTTAGGGGATTTGTTGCTGCAATTTCATACCGTATTGGTAATGGATGCAAAATTAATTACTGCTCAAAATAGGTTATCTTTGTATTATCATACTATCATTGCTGATGAATGTATTATCGCTGATCTTACCAGATTCGATTTGTCGAATTACTCTTCGGCACAAAATTTAAGCTATTAAACTCACAAATGTTACTAAGCTGATTAACACGGCTTAGTAACAATAAGTGCCGTAATTGTTTGTATAAATTCACTGATAATTAATCTTTTCAATTTTTAGCAAGTATAAATTTTGCTATCTATTATTATTGATTAATAGACTGATTTTATAAATGTAATTATCTTATTAACACGTTTTATTATTAACAATAAAATAAACCTTTGCCTTAATACACCTTAAAATGGAAAAAATATTGGTACTAAAGCAATGTCTACAGCCATTACTAAAAATGTTAATGGCACACCAACTTTTACAAAGTCACTAAAACTATAACCACCAGGTGCAACCACCATGGTTTTTATTGGTGATGATACAGGTGTAATAAATGAGGCGGACGTAGCAATAGCTACTGTCATGGCAAAAGGATACGGTGAATAGCCAAATTTTACAGCTAAATCAATAGCGATTGGAGCAATTAAAATTGCGGTTGCTGTATTTGAAATAAATAACCCAACAGTTGAACATAATAAAAAAATAAATGTCAGCACCATATAAGGTCCAAAGGAATGTAAATGGATCTCTAACCAAGCAGATATTAATGAGATTCCCCCTGTTTTATTTAATGCCACCGCAAATGGCATCATACCAATAATTAAAATTAAAGTAGGCCAATGTATTGACTTATAAGCATTAGTCATATCAATACAGCGCGTTGCCCCCATTAATAAACAGGCGATTAGTGCTGCAACCACATTCGGTACAATACCTGTTACCATTAAAATAATCATAATAGCCAGATTAATTAACGCTGCAGGCGCTTGTGCACTTGCGGGTGCAACATCGTCGATATCCGAAGGATAGTCCAATACCACAAAATCACTGGTACGAGTTTGTAATTTTTGAATTGATCCCCAATCACCACACACTAATAAAGTATCGCTCATTTCTAAACGCTCTTGGAATAAGTTACTTGTCTCAACAGGCGCATGATTACGCCATATTCCAATGACAGTTAAGAAATACTTTCCTCTAAAATCAATTTCGTTGAGTGTTTTGCCGCAGAGTGTTGATTCGGGTAGTAGGGCGACTTCGGCCATGCCGACTTGTTTTACTTGTTCTGAAAAATACTCACCACGCAGTATTTTGGGCTCTAGGTTATTGATGGTTAAAAAAGTACGGTAATCAGCTTCCGAATGTGACATATCTAATAATAAAATATCATTCTCACGAAATTCAGTTGAACCATTAACTGGTATCAAAACCTTATGGAATTTACGCCAACGTTCAATACCTATTACATTTACACCATGTTCACTGCGTAAATGCAAACTATCGATTGTACGTCCTACAAAAGGTGAACCAGCTAATATTTGTGCTCGATGTGCACGACCAATTAATTTATAATCTCGAATTAAATCGGTGATTTTTCGTCTTTGTGGTTGGGTATTTGTTGGCATAACTTGATCTGCAGTAAGCAGCCAATTACGTGTAAATATACAATAAAAAACGCCTACAACTAAAACACCTAAGCCAATTGGTGTAATAGAGAAAAAACCAAATTCTGTTAAATTCGCACGACTAAGTTCACTATTAACAACTAGATTTGGTGCAGTGGCAACTAAAGTCATCATACCGCTGATTAATGCAGCGATACAAAGTGGCATCATTAATTTTTTTACATGAATACCGGTATGATTAGAAATACTAATAGCGACAGGAATAAAAATTGCAACAACGCCAGTCGAACTCATTATTGATCCAAGCAAAGCAACGCCTAACATAATACAAATAACAATTCGAATATCATTTTTGCCGGCTACTTTTAATATATATTCACTCATTTTATATGAAACGCCCGTTCTAACTAGGCTTTCACCAATAACAAATAACAAAGCAATTAAAATGATATTAGGATCGCTAAATCCTGATAATGCTTCGGCAGGTGTTAACACGCCAGTTATGATGATAACAGTAATTGTAAGTAATGAAATAATATCCATTCTTAATTTACTGAATGAAAACATAAAAATGGCTATTAATAACAATAAGCAAACAGTAATTAAGCGATAATATTCAATAAAATAATTGGGTAAAAGTGCAGTCATTGATATCAATAAATCATGCCAATATGACAAATTTTTCACAAAAGCAGCTCTATGAGATTGTTTGGATTTTGTTCATAATAGCTTGGTTTATTAGAATAGGGAATAGTCTTCATAAAAGTTTATTTTGGGAAAACCCTTACTATACTTATATTTTTAACATTTCCTGCTATTTTTTTATAATCTATTCGCTTTATTAAAAGTTAAGTGTAATTTAACCAATATAAATATTCGATAAATTAATTATAGTCAGGAGGCAATATGTTATCAAAAAAATCTGTTGCACAAATTATAGTTGATGTTTTGACTGAAGCAGGTGTTAAACATTGTTATGGTATAGTCGGCGATACATTAAATCATATTACTTCTGCAATTAAAAAAAGTGATATTCAATGGATTCATGTTCGTCATGAAGAAGTCGGGGCTTTTGCAGCAGGAGCAGAGGCGTATTTGACTAATCAAATAACGGCATGTGCTGGTTCTTGCGGACCAGGTAGTTTACATTTTATTAATGGTATCTATGAAGCACAGCGTAATAAATCTCCGGTTATTTTGTTAGCAAGCCAACTTGTGACCTCGCAACAAGGGACAGATTTTCCACAAGAAGTGGATTTTGAATCGATCTATAAAAATTGTTCGGTATTTTGCCGCCAAATTAATGACCCAACTCAGGCAAGGCAAATTACCACTGCCGCAATTCAAGCAGCGATTAATCAACGTGGTGTAGCGGTGTTAGTGATTCCTTATAATATTAGTTTAGAAAAGGTTGAGGATAACAGCGGTTATAGAATTTATCATCCTAAACCAATTATACGTCCATCAGATCAAGAGTTAATGGAAATTGCCGATATCTTAAATAAAAACACAAAAATAGCTATTTTTGCCGGACAAGGCGTGCATGATGCCCATAATGAACTTATAGCGCTTGCCGAAAAATTAAAATCGCCTATTGTGCATACCTCTCGTGGGAAAGATTTTGTGGAATATGACAACCCTTATAATGTCGGTATGACAGGGATATTTGGCGTAGAATCTGGCAATATGGCGATAAAAAAGTGTGATGTACTTTTAATGTTAGGTGTCGATTTTGCATGGTCACAATTTTATCCCAATAACGCTACAATTATCCAAATTGATATTGACGCAACGCACCTTGGACGACGCCATCCAGTTAATATTGGTGTTGTCGGTAGTAGCAAGTCGACTTTAGCTGCATTATTTCCATTAATTAAGGAAAAAAATGATACAAAATTTTTAGAAACATGCCTGTCATTATATGACAATGCCATGAATAAATTGAATAGAAAAGCGATGCCTTCAAAATCTACTATTCATCCCCAATATTTAACTGAACTTGTAGATAAATACGCAACGAATGATGCAGTCCTTTGTGCCGATGTCGGATCTGCTATGGTTTGGGCTTGTCGCCATTTCAAAACCAACGGAAAAAGGCGAACAGTCATTAGTTTAAAACACGGAACCATGGCAAATGCGATGCCACAGGCCTTAGGCGTACAAAAGGCTTTTCCTGATCGACAAGTGATTACTTTATCAGGTGATGGTGGTATTAGCATGTTGTTAGGGGATTTATTAACCACAATTCAAGAAAAATTACCAATAAAAATCATTGTGCTAAATAATGGTTCACTTAATTTTGTTGAATTAGAACAAAAAGTCGAAGGGATTGTAGATCATTATACTCATTTACAAAATCCTAACTTTGCTAAAGTAGCAGAATCGATGGGCTTATTTGCAATTAGTGTTGATGATTCAGACTTGCTTGAAGCTGCTATGCAATCATTTCTAGCTCACCCTGGTCCTGCATTATTGGATGTAAAAACCAGTGCTAATGAACTTGTTATGCCTCCTGAAATTCAAAGATCACAAGTTATGGGCATGGCACTTTATAGTGTTAAAGCTTCATTAACAGGCAAAATGGGGGACGTTGTTAATTTATTAATTGATAATTTTGTTAAAAAATAACCCTACATATATTCTGCTGTGGTAAACGGCAGAATATTGGATTTTGAATTAATCGTCACTTTAATAATTAAGCGTATTGTATATATACAGATAAACTCTAAACAGCATTAGTTAGAGTCATTTTAAAATAGCAACGATTTGATGCAGCAAGCTTTAAATTTTTCAGTGCAGTTAGGATTTGGGATATTTTTATCTTTTGCGAAATACAATTAATTTTGTGGTAACGTTTGAGCAAAGGGTATTGATGACCCCTTTTTACAATCCCTACGCAGGTGCCAGAAACAAAGTGGCGGAGTGGTGACAGACTCTTCCGCTTTTGTTCTGTTTTTAGGCATTGTTCGTGTTTGAAAGGCTAGCTTCTTTCGTTGTCAGCGCTTTGTATGGCACTTAATTAAGATACCGCCCATAACTGTGCCAGAATAAAACATACTATTAAAATACCGAATGTTAAAACCACATTTAATTTTTATGAATTTCCATAATCAACTAACTTTCCTGTTTTTTCATCACGCACGCTCCATTCCAAACGGCTATCTAATAGGGCTTGTTGTACTTTAGGGGGGTAGTCCGCTAAAGTGGTTTCTTTCGGGATCGGTTTGCCCATTTGACCTGCTTGGCGTATTACCTTTGGCCAGCGAGGTTGCCAGCATAAGCATTCCGAAATAAAGTACCCCACCGTGTAAAACGGTAATAAAATTAAAAATACAGGAATAAGCAGTAAATATACCCATGCGGTTGGGGCATTTTTTAAGGCATGAATCATGGGTTTGATATGCCCTTCAAAGCCATGAAAGGGCATGGGTAAATGGGTGCTTAGGCGTGGTTTTGGCAAGTTTTCGGGTCCGTGCTCCATATACCGGCGAATAAATTCCCATTCGTCTTTATAATCTTGGGCATTATAAGTATTTTTGCCAATGCCGACGGATTGAGCAACCGGAAAGCCAGTTTTATAAGGATGAAAGGTTATTAGATTGACCATATTAGTGCCCCCCATGTCTGAGCCAGTCTCGCCAAAGTTGGCAGGCATAATATGTTCCCATTTAAATACCACCGTGCCACCGCAATATTTAGGGCGTTGAATATATACTTGCTTTGTAATTCGATTAAACCGTACTCGAATATGGCGGATGGTAAATAGTTCAAATCGGTAAATATAGCGGAAATAGCGAATGCATAAGTAAGTTGAAGTAAAAAATATAATGAGTACAAATATCATAGCAAATGTATTTGAGACAATTTTAGTTGTTTCATGATTGTATAATCGGACTGCAGTTATTATAAATAAGTCAAAAGTTGTAAAGGGTATTAAAAAAATAAGTAATGTAATCCATGTCAAGATACCCCTAAAATTTTCAAACATGCCACCACGGATCTCTAAATAGCGATCGTTATAGGCGTAGTAAGGTCCTATTGGTCTGGGGTTATTGCTGACGGATTCTTGAGTGTAGTTTTTTTGGACTTCTTTTAGCGTCATATCGCCACTGGTATAGCCCATTTTTAATTTTTTGCGGGTTTCGGCTTTTATGGCGCTACCAAACCACAATAAAAATTCACCAACGTACATCGATTTTATATCCTGTTGTTATTGTTTTAAAACGTGTTTTTATATTATGAATTTCCATAATCAACTAACTTTCCTGTTTTTTCGTCACGCACGCTCCATTCCAAACGGCTATCTAATAGGGCTTGTTGTACTTTAGGGGGGTAGTCCGCTAAAGTGGTTTCTTTCGGGATCGGTTTGCCTGCTTTACCGGCTTGGCGTATTACTTTCGACCATCGAGGTTGCCAGCATAAGCATTCCGAAATAAAGTACCCCACCGTGTAAAACGGTAATAAAATTAAAAATACAGGAATAAGCAGTAAATATACCCATGCGGTTGTGGCATTTTTTAAGGCATGAATCATGGGTTTGATATGCCCTTCAAAGCCATGAAAGGGCATGGGTAAATGGGTGCTTAGGCGTGGTTTTGGCAAGTTTTCGGGTCCGTGCTCCATATACCGGCGAATAAATTCCCATTCGTCTTTATAGTCTTGAGGGTTATAGGTGTTTTTGCCAATGCCGACGGATTGAGCAACCGGAAAGCCAGTTTTATAAGGGTGAAAAGTAAACAAGTTAACGACATTAGTCCCCCCCATGTCTGAGCCGGTTTCGCCAAAGTTGGACGGCATAATATGTTCCCATTTAAATACCACCGTGCCACCGCAATATTTAGGGCGTTGAATATACACTTGCCTTGTGACTCTATTAAACCGTACTCGAATATGGCGGATGGTAAATAGTTCAAAGCGGTAAATATAGCGGAAATAGCGGATACATAAGTAAGCCAAAATTAAAAAAATAATTGAAAAGAATATTATTGCGAATATTCCTGATGCTATTTCCTCAGATTTATAGTTATTAAGATCCAATATGATATATGAAGCTGCATAACCTGCGCTATATGGCATTAAAAAAATAAGTAATGATATCCAAGAGAGAATCCCCCGAAAATTTTCAAACATGCCGCCACGGATCTCTAAATAGCGATCGTTATAGGCGTAGTAAGGTCCTATTGGTCTGGGGTTATTACTGACGGATTCTTGAGTGTAGTTTTTTTGGACTTCTTTTAGCGTCATATCGCCATTGGTATAGCCCATTTTTAATTTTTTGCGGGTTTCGGCTTTTATGGCGCTACCAAACCACAATAAAAATTCACCAACGTACATCGATTTTATATCCTGTTGTTATTGTTTTAAAACGTGTTTTTATATTATGAATTTCCATAATCAACTAACTTTCCTGTTTTTTCATCACGCACACACCATTGCAAACGGCTATCTAATAGGGCTTGTTGTACTTTAGGGGGGTAGTCCGCTAAAGTGGTTTCTTTCGGGATCGGTTTGCCCATTTGACCTGCTTGGCGTATAACTTTTGGCCATCGCGGTTGCCAGCATAGGCATTCCGAAATAAAGTAACCCACGGTATAAAAAGGGAGTAAGATTAAAAATACGGGGATAAGCAGTAAATACACCCATGCAGTTGGTGCATTTTTAGCAGCATGGATCATGGGCTTTACATGTCCTTCAAAACCATGAAAGGGCATGGGTAAATGGGTGCTTAGGCGTGGTTTTGGCAAGTTTTCGGGTCCGTGCTCCATATACCGGCGGATAAATTCCCATTCGTCTTTATAATCTTGGGCATTATAAGTATTTTTGCCAATGCCGACGGATTGAGCAACCGGAAAGCCGGTTTTATAAGGATGAAAGGTTATTAGATTGACCATATTAGTGCCCCCCATGTCTGACCCGGTTTCGCCAAAGTTAGCGGGCATAATATGTTCCCATTTAAATACCACCGTGCCACCGCAATATTTAGGGCGTTGAATATATACTTGCTTTGTAATTCGATTAAACCGTACCCGAATATGACGGATGGTAAATAGTTCAAATCGGTAAATATAACGGAAATAGCGGATACATAAATAAGTTGAAATTAAAAAAATAATTGAAAAAAATATAATAGCTATGACATATCCTGTCACTTTGTCGGTTTCATTATTATATAACACTATAAAGCTGTAAATAGAATTATAACTTGAACTCAAAGGAATCAAAAATATAAGCAAACTAATCCAAGTCAAAATCCCCCGAAAATTTTCAAACATGCCGCCACGGATCTCTAAATAGCGATCGTTATAGGCGTAGTAAGGTCCTATTGGTCTGGGATTATTGCTGACGGATTCTTGAGTGTAGTTTTTTTGGACTTCTTTTAGCGTCATATCGCCACTGGTATAGCCCATTTTTAATTTTTTGCGGGTTTCGGCTTTTATGGCGCTACCAAACCACAATAAAAATTCACCAAGGTACATCGATTTTATATCCTGTTGTTATTGTTTTAAATATTATTTTAAATATTGTTTTAAAACGTGTTTTTATATTATGAATTTCCATAATCAACTAACTTTCCTGTTTTTTCGTCACGCACACACCATTGCAAACGGCTATCTAATAGGGCTTGTTGTACTTTAGGGGGGTAGTCCGCTAAGGTGGTTTCCTTCGGGATCGGTTTGCCTGCTTTACCGGCTTGGCGTATTACTTTTGGCCATCGCGGTTGCCAACACAGGCATTCCGAAATAAAGTAACCCACGGTATAAAAAGGGAGTAAGATTAAAAATACGGGGATAAGCAGTAAATATACCCATGCGGTTGGGGCATTTTTTAAGGCATGAATCATGGGTTTGATATGCCCTTCAAAGCCATGAAAGGGCATGGGTAAATGGGTGCTTAGGCGTGGTTTTGGCAAGTTTTCGGGGCCGTGCTCCATATATCGGCGGATAAATTCCCATTCGTCTTTTTAATCTTGGGCATGATAAGTATTTTTGCCAATGCCGACGGATTGAGCAACCGGAAAGCCAGTTTTATAAGGGTGAAAAGTAAACAAGTTAACGACATTAGTCCCCCCCATGTCTGAGCCGGTTTCGCCAAAGTTGGCGGGCATAATATGTTCCCACTTAAATACCACCGTGCCACCGCAATATTTAGGGCGTTGAATATATACTTGCTTTGTGACTCGATTAAACCGTACCCGAATATGGCGGATGGTAAATAGTTCAAAGCGATAAATATAGCGGAAATAGCGGATACATAAATAGGTTAATAAAATAACTATAATTGAGTGAAATGTAATTGAAAATATACCTGAAATTATATTATCACGTTCGTGATTATATAATTTCAGTAGAGTGTTTAATCCCAAGTATCCACTAAAACAAGGAATCAAAAAAATAAGTAAACTAATCCAAGTCAAAATCCCCCGAAAATTTTCAAACATGCCGCCACGGATCTCTAAATAGCGATCGTTATAGGCGTAGTAAGGTCCTATTGGTCTGGGGTTATTACTGACGGATTCTTGAGTGTAGTTTTTTTGGACTTCTTTTAGCGTCATATCGCCACTGGTATAGCCCATTTTTAATTTTTTGCGGGTTTCGGCTTTTATGGCGCTACCAAACCACAATAAAAATTCACCAACGTACATATTAAAAGGTCTCCTGTAGTGCTTGATGCCACTCGGTTAATTCTTCGCCTAAGTTAGCAAATTTTTTACGTTCAAGTTTATTACTAAAACAGCAGCGGTCAAACCATTTTTGCATGGCGTTATCATCAAGAATAATTAAACAAACACCAACTATAACAACAATTACTGAGGCGTAAAAAATAATCCTAGCCAGCCAAGCTGCAGCTTGAGCGCCAATAGCAAATCGACCAATGGTTAAACCCACTTCGGCTAAACTTACCCAAATGGTGCGCTCTATACTTGTTGTGATAATATTCTCTAGCCATGGCACTAATGTGCCTAAAACAACCACAAATTGGGAAATGCTTAGCGCTATGGTAGCAATGCCTCTAGCAATATATGCAATTTCCAACATATCATTATTCTTTTTATGTGCTTTCTCTGCATCCACAAAATCCAACACTCCCGATATCCCCCCTGCAATCAACGATAAACTTGCTGACCATAAAAAGTATCGTCCAAATGCAGTATAGGTGACCGCGGCGGTTCTTGAGTTTGGGTTGTTTTCGATACAGCTTTGTATTGCACTGGTTAATATTTGCACTCCTGCGGCGGTGCTTGTCATCAATGATGCGGTTAATTCGGCAACTTCACGTGGGTTGTTTTGACCATTGATTAATTTTTTAGCGGATTCGTAGCCAGTAAATGCAAATACCATCATGGCGATTTTGGTATTAACTAAATCGGTATTGGTAAAATTGTTACGAGCAACACGTGTTATTTGCGGAGCACCCCGTCTGGGTGTGGCTCTAAATGTATGTCCATTAATACTATAGCCTGATTCATACATTTCAAGCGCTTTTGTTCTAATGCCTGCAAAAATTAGATTGCCTAAACGGTTTTGAATCGTTTGGTTAAATCTTTGGGTGGTTACCCTTAAAAAACTTCTAACTAAATCGGCAAAGGTCACCGATAACAGTGCAATTGGAAAGCCGCGCGCTGCCATACTTTCTATCACTGGACCGGTTTGATTAACATGATCTGTCAGTGTGTTTAGTAAGCTAATGGCTTTATCTACATCAGGTATTTGTCTGTTATCATCACTCGATTCGTTGATTGCGATTTTTTGTTGAATATCGAGATATTCGTTAATTTTGTCAATTAAATTTTTGTTGTTAAAAAGATAGGTCCGCATACATAAATTGGCTTGGGTTATTTGAGGTTCAAGCCACCATTTATCCAGAATTTGTCTAATTTTTTCTGAACTGCTTACTCCACACAGGCAAACACTCATTTGTAATTGAAACATAATGCCATCTATGGTTTGTGTCTGGTCATATAAATCTAATGCAGCAATTAGCTGGCTCGATTTTAACCATTTTATGTAATCATCGGTTCGCTTTTCTGCCAGTTCTTCTACATCTTGACTGAGCTCATTAAATTCTTTTTCAAATTTGTCCAATTTTTCTTGTGATAGCCGATCCCAATAAAATTTTTTAAACTCTTCTTTAGATAGTTTTTCAGTTTGTTGCTCTATTAATCCTTCTTCGACTTTTTGAAAAAGTTCTCTTCTTTTGCTTTTTGCCATATCGCGAATAGAAGGAGTCATGATTTTATCATCGCCCCAGTTTGAATACTTTTCCCAGTGTTTAACTTGCTTGATTAACTGCTTGATTCGGTGTTGATGAAAGGATTCTTTAAACCCTAATAGTTGCCTTAAAATGATTAAACGGTGTTCGTTGGATATGCCTTCTGCATCTTCGTATTCCATCCATGGTTTCATTACTTTTTCAAGGGCTTGATGACGGCGTTTATTTAAACTTTGAGTTATGCCGATAGCATCATGCACTACAATAGCTGCACCTTGGCGCTCTTTTAATTTTTTATAGAGCGATAAATAACGAAAATAGTATTGCATGATGTCTTTATCATAAAAAAAGGTGCGTTGCGTGTAAATATAGTGTATTACCTGTAATTGTTGGTGTGCATAGTCTCGTTCGCCTGTTCTAAAATCATAGGGACTTTTGCTATGTAAAAACGATTCTTGTTCGGCTATTTTCATAGCCGCTGATAACTCTAAAATATTGGATAGCAGGTCGTCGTCTTTTATGGATTTTTGACCACTTCGGATTTGTTCTGGCGTTATACCATTTAGTTCAAATTCAGGCGTGGTTTGGTAAAATTCTAACCGCTTATTGGTTATTTTGTTAGGACTGAATAAAAAATGAATTTTAAAGATTTCTTTACTATTTTTGAAGCTGATGTAAGAAGCATCAGCCCCGTCTGTGGCAATGTTACAGTTATAGGTTGGTGGCGTGTTTGGTACTTTGTTTATATCGTTATATTCTACTAAGCAACCCGTCGGGCTTGAGGTAAAAGCACGCCATTTTTTTTCGCCGTTATTTCGATCTTCAAGAACATATAAATAGCCTTGCCTTAACATTTGTACGCAATATTTTGAGTGTTCCAATGGCAAATTCGATACCATTTGTTGAGCAAAATCAGGTAAAGGCGGCAGTTCAACGTCTGCTTTAAGATTATGTTTAAGTGTTTTGTTTTTACCCATAAAGCCAGAAATTGATAAGCGAGTTGGCAGTACAATTAAGTCGCCTTCCTTTTCTTGACATTTGGGGCATCGTTTGCCTGAATCGTTTTGCTTGATTTTTGCTGCTAATATTAAACTAACTAAGCTTTCCAGATTTGTCATGTTTTATTCCTAATCTAAATTCTTTAAATATTGTTCAAGTTGATTGATGTTTTGGTTTGTCATTAATTCAAATAATAAATCATCATTAATTTGTCTGAAAAATTGCTCAGGTTGTGCCATTGCATAATGAATAATCACGTCCATTTTTTGTTGGTTAGGTCGATAAAATGTTACTTTATATGTCCAATCTAATAGTTTTTTTAATGTACGTTGCTCTGTGTTGGATAAAGGTTTTTGTTGTTGTTTGACTAGCTGATATTCATAAGCGTTGTAAACTTGTGCTATTTTGATTTTTTGCCATTGTTTGGGTGATAGCTTATATTTGATATCCGATAAGATTAATTTAGGTTTATGATGCAATTGGGTGTAGCTATCTTGCCAGTAATACCAATATTCAATACAACCTAATAGGTTATTTAATTGCTCTTGATCCAATATTTCAATTAAATGTTTTAAAACCTGTGGATCATAAAACCGTAAAAGATAGTTGTTTCCATTGTATGACATCAACATCGCATTACTAAGGTGATTTTGTATATATTTAATCGAATAAGGTGAAGCAATAAGCGCTATCGCTGCCGATTTTTTATTTTTTATTTCGATAATAAGCTGTTTGATATAGGTTGCTTGTTTAGGTATGGCACAGAGCTGCAAGCATTCATGATCTTGTGATACGGTATCTTGCCTATCACGAATCGGTACGATTGTTTCAAATTCGAAATAATTATCGAAGAAAAAATTATCGTTGATTTGGGGATCAACTAATAAATACATTTTACCCAGTTGCTGAATTTGCTTAGCAATAACGTGATTTATTTCTTCGTCTAATATGGTTTTAATCATTACTTTCTTTCCACAATGATGGCATGTTTTTCAGCACTGTCTTGTTGTACCCCCTTACAAATGGACGGTAATTCGTTTTGAATATTTTTTTGTGCTGTTCCCATTTTCTGCATGACATTACACTTAAGATAGATATTATCCTGCGTGCCCAGTTCAATGCCTTCTTCGCTGATTTTTATGTATGAACCGCCACAAATTAAGGTGATTTTTTCACTGGCGGTTATGATTAGCTCACCATCGACACTGTCAATTTTTATATCTTGCTTGGCGGCCATGTTGAGGTTGGCGTTTTGGGCTTGCACCGCAATATCGCCTTGGTTGGCAAAGAGTTTCATGCCTGATTTGTGGGCAAATAAGCCCATCGCTTCGCCCGATGAGAGGGTAAGGTTTTTTAAGGCGGCAATGTCAGTTTGGTTTTCACTGGTTAAAGTAACGCTGTTGCCGGTGGAGAGTTGAATGTTTTGTGGACTGGTTAAGGCAATGCCTTCTTGGGCATAGGCAAGTATGCCGCTTTGGGTCAGTTGGCTTAATGTTTTGTTAAGTTGTTCTTGGCTGTCAGTGTCTGCTCCGTGGGCTTCAGACTGAGTAGCGGCATTTTGTAGGGCTTTGGCAATGGATAGCGCATTTTCAAGCTGGGTAATGGCGGCTTGCATGTCGAGCTGTTTGCCTTGCGCTTTCGGCTCGGTTTGGGTGGTTAAGTATAATCCCCGTGCAGCTGCTATGGCGCCCCATTCGTCGGTTCTTAGCTCAAAGCCTTCGCCACGCTGCGCTTTACTTTGGTCAACTAAGTGACCTAAATTCAGTTGGGTTTTGCCGTATTCGGTGGCGAGTTTGATGTGCTCTTGCCCCCGTTTGTCGTCCATGCGTAATTTATTATTCGCTGGGGTGCGTATCACATTGCGGTGTTTGTTAATGGCGGTGACAGGGTCTGGGTGAGCACTGTCGTGCATTGCATGGGCAATATACGGTCTGTCAGGGTTGCCTTGCATAAAAGCTATTGCTACTTCAGTACCGTCAATCAGTGGAAAGTGAAAACCGTATTCACTGCCGGCATAGGGTTTGGCTAACCTTATCCATAAGCTTTCTTCGCCATTTTTCCAATCTGTTA
>NZ_LZHI01000030.1:0-5574 GCF_001690385.1 Gilliamella sp. Choc6-1 | reverse complement strand
ACTAATTCTACTATTGACCAATGACAATTACATGAAAATATATTAGTATTCTGTCTTATTATTTTATCTACATTAATATTATCAATGCCATCAAAATATTTACCTTCTAACTTAAAATATAATTCATGAAAATGGTAGTCACTAACTTTTTCTTCTATTATTTTAAACCCATGATTCAAAAAAATATTAACTAATATACTAATTGGTTCACAGACCTTAATATCTTCTACTTCCATAATTTTTAAAATAAATCAATTGTATTTCCCACTGGCTTTAAAACATCACTAAAATTATCAACAAAATATTGTACGGCTCCACCATCTCCTAAATGAGGATTAGCCTTAACTATAGAAGTAGCTACATCTGTATCCTTTAGTACTTCATATGCTTGAACTTTCGATCTGTAACCAAATACATCATGTGCCTTAACTTGAGAACTTTTCCATAAGGCTTCTTTTGAACCTTTTGCAGCTTCTAGACTTGCTTTAGATAAATAAAATTCTGACTGTCCAGGAACCCCTCCATAAATAATATCACCTTTTTTTAGCTTTCCTACTACCCAGTCGTCGATACCTGGATAATCTCCCTGACCTTGCCACTTAGACGCCTTCTTTACTAATTCATCTAAAGAACACTCACTAAGCCCGAACACATCAACCATCGTATTCGAATCATGCACATACGCATAAAAATTCGGGTTATTTCCTTCAAGTTTTATGGGATCTTGGCTTATATATAAGCCGCTTTCAGGATTATAATATTGGAACCGATTATAATAAAGCCCCGTTTCAACATCCTCATACTGCCCTAATTGCCTGAACGGAATAAACGGCTGATTGTTAAAGGTATCTTCCCGTATTCTGCCATAGATGTCAAACTCCACCTGCCAAACCAGTTCTCCTTTGTCATCATAGGCCTGCGCGGGGCGGCCCAAATAGTCCGATACAATTGAGTAGGACTTGCCATCGCATAGCTTTGCGGTGGGGACTAAACTTCCTTCTTCATAAACCCAAATGATTTATAAATTTTTTATTTGAGTTTTTCATGGTTTTTTATAAGCTTTTTATAATATTGAATAATATACAATAATTCATTTGTTAAACTATTAGTATAATCCCAAGAATCAATAATAAAATACTGTATTTTATCGCCTGCAGGTAAATCAATATATTGATCTGATAAAATATTATTTTTCACATTATCTAAATATTTATTAATAACACATTTCTGATTTTCACTTATTTTAATATCATTATCTAAAATACTCTCTTTTATATTTTCTATTTTTAATAATAAGTTTTTCATTCTTTAAATCTTAATTAATGTCAAATAATGCAGTATCGGGCGAATCTAAAATGTATTTTTGAACTTTCCCACCAGGTAAACCTAAACCTTGTGAAGAAGCCCTACCTTCAAAAATAGTTGTACCTTCTTTAATTTTAAATTGACTAATATAAGTCATTTCGTTCCAATCCATTTTTACCGCTAATTCACTTCTAGTAGCTGGAAAAGTTTCAAATAAGTATCTACCCTTCGGCCATGCGTTTTTTCCATTATCATGATACCTTAAACCAAATTCATTAGCTGTAGCTTTTCTGATGATTATATTTTCACTTTCAAATGATTGTAAGACCTGTTTTCTTATATTTCTAGGTAGTCCTAACTCTTTCATCATATTAGACGCCTCTTTCACTCCTTTGTAAGGATCGGGCATCTTATCCATCCCACACTCACTCAACCCGAACACATCCACCATCGTATTCGAATCAAACGTATACGCATAAAAATTCGGGTTGTTACCTGCTAACCCTATCGGGTCTTGGCTTATATAAGTTCCTGTATTACTGTCGTAATACCTAAACCGATTATAATAAAGCCCCGTTTCTACATCCTCATACTGCCCTAGTTGCCTGAACGGAATAAACGGCTTATTGTTTAAGGTATCTTCCCGTATTCTGCCATAGATGTCAAAATCCACCTGCCAAACCAGTTCTCCTTTATCATCATAGGCCTGCGCGGGGCGGCCCAAATAGTCCGATACAATCGAGTAGGACTTGCCTTCGCATAGCTTTGCGGTGGGGACTAAACTTCCTTCTTCATAAACCCAAGTGGTCAGGTTTTCGACCGGTTCGGGTTGGTCCAAAATAAGCATTCCCAGCTCGTCAGTAATAACCTTAGGACGCCGTGCACGCTCATAATGCCATTCATGTAATAAAACATTTCCATCCCAAAGATAGCGATAAATCTTGGTGTGGACAATTTTCGCTGTTCTTCTTCCTAATGCGTCGTATTCAAAGCGAATCCATTCTCCTTGTGGATTGCGCACCGCTTTGAGCATGCCGTTTCCTTGCCACTGATATTCCCAATCACCCGACTGCCATTGTGGCGGGTCAGCATTTTCCAGCGTTCTGTTTTTTCGTATTTGGTCGTATTGTTTGAGCTCAGACTTAGAATATCGCCGTATTTCGGCCTTGCGGTCAAATTCATTGTCATCTAAATCTTCTATCCAGAACCCTTTTTGAGTGGTGGGAGAGTCAAGAGCAAAAGGAGAATTTTTTAACCGGGTGTGGGCAGAGGTGGGAGGGAGGGCCACTTTACGAGAGGTTTTTAAGATAAGATTTCCCGATGGGTCGTAAATGTAATTCCACTTTTTATCCTTTAAAATTTTACCCGATGCGCCGTATACGGTGTCGGATTGATGCGGATCGGAATAGAGGTTTCCCACTTCGTCGGGAAGTTTGTAGTCATAACTGCCGTCTTGGTAACAAGCACTGGCCAAACTTCCGAAGGAATCATAGGTAAATTCAGTTTTACCCTTGGTTAATCCGTTGAGGATGCTTTTAAGTTGATGTCCCGGGCTCCAGTTATATTGTCGATTATAAGTTTCTTTACTGCCTTGATACACTTGATGGGAAATAATCCGTCCCTGTTTGTCGTAAGCGGTGGTAAGTTTGATACGCCCGTTGAGCTGTTTTTCCATTTCTTGCCCGAGCCCGTTACGAGTTATTTGAGCTTTCCATTGGGTGTTAGTTTCTTCCGCTTCTATGTCGGCGGTAAGAGTAAGCAAATTTCCTTGATCATCAAAAGTATTGCGTATGTATGCCCCCGGTGAGCTTTTCAGTTGCGTTCGAAAGCCCTTATCATCGTAGGTGCTGCTAACCTGCTGTCCCTTATCTCCCGGTAAACCGCTGCTTTGTATTTCTTCAATAACACGTCCGGCCGGGTCTCTTAGCAGTTTTACGCAATTATCTTGATTGCGGGCTTCTACAAGTTGTCCGTTTTTATTGTATTCGAACGTTTCCCAAGTTCCATCCGAATATTCTTGCCGAATGATGTTTCCTTTAAGATCGTATTCGTATAAAGCCCAAGTTCCTCCGCTTTTGTTACTTTTAATGACTTTTCCCGCTCGGTCTCGTATATAATCGGTAGCCATGCGGTCAAAAGCAATTTCACGGTTGATATCGCCCCTGGGATTTCTAAAGAATTGGTAGATTTCATTTTTTGCGTTTCGAACTTTAACTCTTAGATAAACTCAACGCTTAAATAAAAAAGCCAACTTTTTTAGGTTGGCTTTTGGGTTTTATTTTGAATATATTTTGTGGAAAATTAATTTTTTTGAATATACTTTTTCTTTTTTAAGTATACACTTGGATCGGCTACACTAATTCATACAACTTTTTTAAGGGGTAAGGTAAACTTATCACAACTAAAAAAGGAACAAATATGAATAAGATTAAACGCAAAAGACGAACATTCACAGATGATTTTAAACACCAAATGGTCAGTCTTTATCAACATGGTAAATCACGTAGTGAAATCGTTGCAGAATATGATTTGACGCCATCAGCATTGGACCGTTGGATAACGCAATCAAGCCAAAGTGGCTCATTTAAAACAAAAGATAATCGCAGTCCACAAGAACAAGAGCTAATCGCGTTGCGTAAAGAGCTTAAACAGCTGCGTATGGAAAACGATATTCTAAAGCAAGCAGCACTGATAATAGGGCGAAAATCGCTATCCTAAAAGCAAATCGACATCGTTATAGCATAACAAAGCTATGTCAATATTTAGGATTATCAAGATATTATGCTTATTATCAGTGTAAATTGAATAGACAAAAATCAGTAGGGCTTTATGCCAATAAAATCGTGACGCTATTTAATCAGAGCTATCAGTCTTATGGTACAAGACGAATTCGTTTTGATTTACAAAAAGAGAATATTTGGGTGTCACGCCGTTACATTGCTCGGGTGATGAAAGCCTTATTGCTGGTATCAAAATACACCGTTAAACGTTATCAATCTCACAATACGGAAGTGAATGAAACCGCCACAGAAAATCACCTGCAACGACAATTTGATGTAGGTGATAAAAAACAAATTGTTGTTGCGGATTTAACCTATATTCAAGTTAAGCAACGTTGGAACTATTTATGTGTTTTAGTGAACTTATCCGATAGGCAGATTGTCGGTTACCATGTTGGCCAACATAAAACAGCAGAGCTTGTTATGTCGGCATTAAGCCAAATTAAAATGCCATTATCGAAATTAGATTTATTTCATTCAGACCGAGGTAAAGAGTTTGATAATCGGTTATTAGCGGATTGTTTTAAGACATTTAATATCACGCATTCATTAAGCAAGAAAGGATGTCCTTATGATAATGCGGTAGCGGAAGCGACATTTAAAACAATTAAAACGGAATTTGTAAAAGGCCAACGTTTTAACTCAACGGCTGAGTTACAACGCGCTTTTTCGGCTTATGCTTATTGGTATAATCATAAACGATTACATTCTTCGTTAGGCTACTTGCCTCCCGTTGAATTTAAAAAACACTTACCCCTTAATTTTTTTGTTTGAAAATGTGTTGCCATTCCAACTAATTCTACTATTGACCAATGACAATTACATGAAAATATATTAGTATTCTGTCTTATTATTTTATCTACATTAATATTATCAATGCCATCAAAATATTTACCTTCTAACTTAAAATATAATTCATGAAAATGGTAGTCACTAACTTTTTCTTCTATTATTTTAAACCCATGATTCAAAAAAATATTAACTAATATACTAATTGGTTCACAGACCTTAATATCTTCTACTTCCATAATTTTTAAAATAAATCAATTGTATTTCCCACTGGCTTTAAAACATCACTAAAATTATCAACAAAATATTGTACGGCTCCACCATCTCCTAAATGAGGATTAGCCTTAACTATAGAAGTAGCTACATCTGTATCCTTTAGTACTTCATATGCTTGAACTTTCGATCTGTAACCAAATACATCATGTGCCTTAACTTGAGAACTTTTCCATAAGGCTTCTTTTGAACCTTTTGCAGCTTCTAGACTTGCTTTAGATAAATAAAATTCTGACTGTCCAGGAACCCCTCCATAAATAATATCACCTTTTTTTAGCTTTCCTACTACCCAGTCGTCGATACCTGGATAATCTCCCTGACCTTGCCACTTAGACGCCTTCTTTACTAATTCATCTAAAGAACACTCACTAAGCCCGAACACATCAACCATCGTATTCGAATCATGCACATACGCATAAAAATTCGG
>NZ_LZHI01000029.1:0-1097 GCF_001690385.1 Gilliamella sp. Choc6-1 | reverse complement strand
CCCCGCAAATCTTAAACTTAACAGTAATCTAATGAATTAAAATAACTTTATAAAAGATAATTACCACTTTCCGCACGGATCAATTTTAATCTACCATCCGACTTAATATTGTAATAATGACTTCCTAAAGCAGGTCTACTACCCGTTACCGCGGGTTCAATTTCGCTATAATTAGGATATAGACTATAAATATCCTTATTTTTTATCCAATTTGGCACATTTTCTAAATGATAGGTAAACGTAACCATACGCATACCTTTAAGTTGATTATCCACATCTATAATTTTTTCTACCACAACCCGACCAAAGCAGAAGTTAGTCCCCCCCACCAATCTACGTATTTACGACCTTCTTCCGTTAAATTATAACGGTACAGAGGCTTATCGCCGTCATGACCAACTAGCTCTTCGGTAAATAATCCCTCTTTAGCATAGAGGGATAGCTTTAAATTAAGCTCATTATTGGCGGCAATTTTATCCCATGCATCATCAGGATCAATTTCGCCTTCAATATATTGAATAGTATAAGGATACATATCCTCAGTTAAATCCCCCACTGCTAAACAAGATTTTTTATTTCCTGTTGGGTTATTAATATCGTTTTCTCTTTGAATTCGCGTTTTATAATCGGTAAAATCGCACCCTGTCAGTAACGATAACATCAGTAAACTACTACCTAATATTAAGACTTTTTTGATTTGTGTTTTCATCAGTTATTACCTGTTAGTTAAAATTTGTTAATCGCTTTTGTCACTGCTTCGGCTTATGGCTCGTATCAGCTGTATATTGGTATGACAGTAAGTATGGAAACACTTTTTTACCCCGCAAATCTTAAACTTAACAGTAATCTAATGAATTAAAATAATTTTATAAAATATAACTACCACTTCTAGCCCTTATTAAGCTTAATCTTCCATCAGAAGAAATACTATAGTTATGCGCACCTTTAACAGGTCTTTCACCCAATACGGCTTTCTCTAAACCGCCATAACCTTTATATAAGCTATAAATATCCTTATTTTTTATCCAATTTGGCACATTTTCTAAATGGTAGGTAAAAATGATCACCCGCTGACCTTGTAATTGGTCGTCAACTCC